>NZ_JADYUD010000002.1 GCF_021531595.1 Fusobacterium perfoetens | reverse complement strand
ATGTTTACTTACTTATTTAACACCAATTAAGGTTTGCTTGTTTTGTCATATTATTCTCTATTCTGTTGTTAATGTCCTTAGTTATTTGCTTTGTCCTGTTTCTCACGGACAAGATGTATAATACCACAATATCTGAAATTCGTCAACAACTTTTTTGAAAAAATATTAAAAATTTTTATTTTATTTTTACAAAATTTAAACTATCCTTTGTAAATGAACACCTAAATTAAATTACAAAAAAATAAAAAAGCTGTATATTAAATTTATAAAAATAAGTTTTTTAATATTTTTATAATTTAAAAACAGCTTTCAATTATATTTTATATTTCTTTTTTTATCTCATAAACATATCCGAAAGAAGTATCATTTTTATCAAACATATATTTGCATGTTTTTTGAAAAGCCTTTATTCCATATTTCCATTTCATACCTTTTATAATAGTTTCCTTTGCTTTTACAGGAAATACTATATATCCATTTATA
Organism: Fusobacterium perfoetens; assembly: GCF_021531595.1. NCBI lineage: Bacteria > Fusobacteriati > Fusobacteriota > Fusobacteriia > Fusobacteriales > Fusobacteriaceae > Fusobacterium > Fusobacterium perfoetens. Next base: position 197,225 of record NZ_JADYUD010000002.1, on the reverse strand, counting down.
ACTGCATAAATAAATCTCTGGTGATTTATTTTAGATTTAGGAAGTTCCTCATATCCTTCTAAATCTTTAATCATTTCTTCTGTGAGCATATATTTTTTTATATCCATTTTTTGATATCTTTCAAGTTCTTCAAGATATCCTGGAAGATCAAGCTTATCAGCTGATATTTCAACAGAAAATACACTTGTTATTATTTCAAGCCATAATTCTGCTTTAGATAAAGAAGCTTTGTTCACTCCCTTATATACTCTTTGCTTTGAATTTGGATATCCTCCTGTAACATCAAAAATAACTTCTGAACTTAAAGTACTTTTTGTTGAAAAAGGTTCACTGGAATCTATAATAGACACAAATATTCTTTCATCTTCTGGAATCTCTTTTTCTTCTTTATAAAAAAATTTTTCAAGGTTTTTTTTAATGCTTTCTATATTAGTATAAATAGCTAATTTTCTCAATTCTTTTTCATCGCTGATGTATCTCATTACTTTCTCCTTACTCTATATTCTTTCATATTTATTATAACATTTTTCAATGAAAATTCCACCTTGTTTATTTTCCTTTTCTTTATATTTCTTTTCTTAATTTTTATTTAAAATTATGATATAATTTATAAAGAAAACTTAATGGAAGTGTGAGAGGGCTGGTGCCTTCAGCAGTCTTCAAAACTGCCTAGGCGGCGGTGTCGCTGACAGGTTCGATTCCTGTACATTTCCGCCATATGCTTTATCTTACAAGATTATATTTTTCTAATTCAAGACATGTCTTGACAGAAAAAGATTATACATGTAAAATTTAAAAAACGAGGGCAGTAATCCTTACTGCCCTTTTTTAAAAATATACAAGGAGGATATAATGGATTTACACAAAGAAGTTTTAAAATATAAAGATGACCTTATTAAATCATTACAGGAATCTATAAGAATAAAAAGTGTTGAGGAAGAGGCAAAACCAGGAATGCCTTTTGGTGAAGGACCTGCAAAAGCTCTTGAACATTTTCTTTCTGTAGGAGAAAAATTAGGATTTAAAGTTGAAAATTTTGATAATTATGCAGGACATATTGATTTTGGTACTGATGATCAAGAAGAAATGGTTGGAATTCTTGGGCATGTTGATGTTGTTCCTGAAGGAAGTGGATGGGATTATAATCCTTATGGAGCTGAAATTGTTGACAATAAAATGTATGGAAGAGGTACTCTTGACGACAAAGGCCCTATGATGATTTGTCTTTATGCTATGAAAGCTTTAAAAGATGCAGGAATACCTTTAAAAAGAAAAGTAAGAATGATTCTTGGAGCAAATGAAGAAACTGGATGGGGATGTATGAATCACTACTTTGGTAAACTTCAAATGCCTCACCCTGCTGTATCTTTCACTCCTGACAGTGAATTTCCTGTTACTTTCGCTGAAAAAGGTATTTTAAGAGGATTATTTAAAATTAAAACAGATTCTGATATAACTGTTAAGGCTGGAAATGTATTTAATGCTGTTCCTGAAACAACTACAATATCTCTTCCTGTTTCATATAAAGAGACTATTGAAAAAGAACTTCCTCTTTATAACGAAAATAAAGAAAACAAAATTTCTTTTGAAGTAAAAGAAGATAGAATTATAATTACATCTAAAGGAGTAGCTGCACATGCTGCACATCCTTCTCTTGGTTATAACTCTCTTTCTGCTCTTATGATATTCTTAGGAAAATTAGATATCAAAGAAAATGGATTTAAAGAAATCATTAAATTCTTCAACGATAAAATTCAAATGGAATTTAATGGTAAACTTCTTGGATTAAATCTTATTGATGAACCTTCAGGAGAAATTACAATAAATTTTGGAAAATGTTATGTTGAAAATGGAGAGCTTATTGTTTCTATGGACATGAGATTCCCTGTTACTTTTGAAGCTGAAAGCATCAAAAAAAGACTTTTCTCTGTTCTTAGTGAATACGGTATAACTTTTGAGCCTTTAAAAGAAGAAAAACCTCTTTATATCCCTAAAGATAATTTCCTTGTAAAGACTCTTATGGAGGTTTATCAAGATATGACAGGAGATATGGAAAGTCAGCCTATTTCTACTGGAGGAGGAACTTATGCTAAAGCTGTAAGTAACTGTGTTGCATTTGGTGCTCTTTTAAAGGGAACTCCTGATTCAATGCATCAAAAAAATGAATGTATAGATTTAGCTTCTCTTGATACACTTCTTCCTTTATTTGCTGAAACTATTTACAGACTTGCAAAATAGGATTAAAAAAATAATTTATATGTTGACTTCAATTGATAATTTTTTTATAATTATCTTATGATTACAGGTGTAATTATAAAATTTATGAAGATAATTTAGGAGGTCCTAATGAATAGATTAGAAGGAAAAGTTGCTCTTGTCACTGGAGGTTCTATGGGAATCGGAAGAGCAATCGTTGAAAGATTTGCTGCTGAAGGAGCAAAAATGGTTATATCTTGTGATATTAATCCATGTGAATTTGAACAGGAAAATGTCAGAGGAGAAATATTAAATGTTACTGACAGAGAAGGTATAAAAGCTCTTGTTAAAAAAATAGTTGATGAGTTTGGAACTATTGATATTCTTGTAAATAACGCAGGTATCACTCAAGATGCCCCATTTGTAAGAATGAGTGAGGCTCAGTGGGATGCTGTTATAAACATCAACTTAAAGGGTGTTTTCAATGTTACTCAAGCTGTTGCTCCTGTTATGACTAAACATAAAAAAGGATCTATTATTACTCTTTCATCAGTAGTAGGATTATATGGAAACATCGGACAAACTAACTATGCTGCAACTAAAGCAGGAGTTATTGCAATGAGCAATACTTGGAAAAAAGAACTTGCAAGAAAAGGAGCTCAAATAAGAGTTAACTGTATAGCTCCTGGATTTATTCAAAGTCCTATGACAGATAAACTTTCTGAAAAAGCTGTTGAAGGAATCTTAAGTGGAGTTCCTCTACAAAGAATGGGAACTAAAGAAGATGTTGCAAATGTAGCATTATTCTTAGCAAGTGATGAATCATCTTATATTACAGGAGCTGTAATTCCAGTTTCTGGTGGATTATCATTCTAATCAAAAATTAAATTAATTTTTAAACTGCCTTAAATTTTTAGGGCAGTTTTTTTATTTAGATAATATAAAAAGACTGCTGCATTTTATAAATCTGCAACAGTCTCTATAATCTATTTATCTTTTATTATTCTCTTCCCCAAGTATTTGGAGATTTATTCCATTTTAAAGCTATTTCTTTTTCTTCTTCTGTTAAATATTTTTGCTCAGTTGCAACACCTATTAATGTTGTAAAATCTGATAAGTTTGTCCATGGAATTCCTGCTGCTGCAAAGTTTGTAATAGCTTTTTCAAATTCATAAGAGAATATTGCAACAACTTCAACTTCTTTTGCTCCAGCTGCTCTTGCTGCTTCAACAGCTTTTATAGAACTTCCACCAGTAGAAATAAGATCTTCTATAACTATTACTTTTTTCCCTTCAAAATCTGCACCTTCAATTTGTCTTCCTGCTCCATGATCTTTCTTTTCTCCACGGATATAAGCCATAGGAACATTTAATCTTTCAGCAATAAATGCTGCCCATGGAATTCCTGCTGTTGCAGTTCCTGCAATTACATCAAATTCTTTTTCTTTTAAAACTTCTACATATCCATCAATAACTGCTTTTCTTTCTTCTGGATATCCAATCATTTTTCTGTTGTCACAGTATATAGGGCTTTTTATCCCTGAAACAAATGTAAAAGGTTCAGCAACATTTAATCTTACTGCTCCTACACCTAATAATGATTTTGCTACATCTTTAGCTCTGTTTGTACTCATATTCTATATCACTTCCTTACCAATTTTATTAATAAATTTACCATCATTAAATACTACATTTCCTCTGACTATTGTAGTAAGAATTTTTCCACCTTTTTCAAATCCTTCATATGGAGTCCATCCACATTTTGAAATCACATTGTCTCCTGATATAATTTCCTCTGTTGTTAAATCTATTATAACAAGGTCTGCATCATATCCAGGTGCAATTTTTCCTTTATTTTTTAATCCAAAAATTTCTGCTGTATTTTCACTCATTATTTTTGTTAATTTTTCAAGAGAAATTTTTTCACATCTTACTGCTTTAAGCATCATTTCAAGAGAATTTTCTGCTCCTGGAATTCCGAAAGTAAGTTTTGCTTTCTTTTCTTCAATTCTGTGAGGAGCATGATCTGTTCCTATTGTATCAATAGTTCCATCAAGAATTCCTTCCCATAAAGCCTCATTATCCTCTTTTGTTTTTAGCTCTGGCTTCATTCTTAAAAGAGGATTTTTTTCTACATCAGAAATATTTAAGAATAAATGATGAGGAGTTACCTCTCCATAAACTTTAAGCCCTTTTTTCTTAGCTTCTCTTACATATTGAATATCCTCTTTTGTTGAAAGATGACATAAGTAAACAGGAACACCTGTTTTTTCAGAAAGAGAAATTGCTTTTGGTATCATTTCTCCCTCTGCATGAACTCCAACTAATTTAGAATTTTTAAAAATATCTTCCAAAACTTTTTCATCTTCTACAAGCATATTTCCAGTTGAAACATTCATAAAAATTTTTGTAGCAATAACTTTATCCTGAACTTTCTTTACTTCTTCATGGTTATCTGCTTTGCTTCCTCCAAACCAAAAACCATAATCTACATAAGAATTTCCTTTATGAAGTTCTTTTTTTTCTAAAAGAGCTTCTTCCGTTATTGTATTTGGAACTGTATTAGGCATATCAAAGAAAGTTGTTATTCCTCCTTTTGCACAAGCCATACTTCCTGTTGTAAAATCTTCCTTATGAGTCATTCCAGGATCTCTCATATGCACATGTGGATCTATTATTCCAGAAATAACATAATTTCCTGCTGCATCAATTATTTCATGAGAAGACACTTCAGATAAATCGTCTTCTATTGAAACTATTTTTTCATTTTCAACAAGAATATCCTTAATCTGCTCTGTTCCATCAATAATTAATCTACAGTTTTTTATTAACATTTTCCTGCCTCTTTTAATCCTTCTTCTATTTCTTCAACAACAAGTCTTGCTGCTAAAGCAGGATCTTCGTGTTTAGTTATAGGTCTTCCAACTACTAAGAAATCGCAACCATTCATCATTGCATTTTTAGGAGTCATTATTCTTGTTTGGTCATTTGTTGCTGACCATGCTGGTCTTACACCAGGACATACTGTTTTAAATTCTTCTCCAAGAGCTTCTTTTATATATTTAGCTTCCCAAGGAGAACATACTACACCATTCATTCCTGATTCTTTTGCAAGTCTTGCAAGATTCATTGCAAGATCTTTAATAGAAGTTTCAGTCATAAATGTTTCTTTAACTTCTTCCTGTGATAAACTTGTAAGAATTGTAACAGCTATAAGAAGTGATTTTTCATCTATTTTTCTTACTTCCTCAACTACTTTAGACATCATCTTCTTTCCTCCAGTAGCATGTACATTATACATAAATACATTTTCTTTTGAAGCAAATACTGATGCCATTGCTGTTGTATTTGGTATGTCATGGAATTTTAAATCTAAGAATATTTTCTTATGTTTTCCTGCAAGATATTCTATCATTTTTCCACTTGAATTAAGGAATAATTCAAGTCCTACTTTATAAAAAGTAGCTCCGTCTCCTATTTTTTCTACTAATTCTATAGCTTCTGTCATTGTTGGAAAATCAAGAGCTATTATCATTCTGTCTTTTGCCTGTACCATTTTTCCTCCCTTAAATTCTTATATAAATATTATTATTTTTTTAAATTTTTAAATGTTATTCCTCTTATATCCTGAATATTTTCAAGATTATGCTCTTCTGCATACTTCTGTAATCCATCTCTTACTTCTATTGGAAGAACAGGATTTGGGAAAAGAGCTGTTCCAAGAGATACAAGTGTTGCTCCTGCCATTATAAATTCAACAGCATCTTCATAAGAAGAAATTCCTCCCATTCCAATTATAGGAATATTTACATTCTGTGCAACTTGATAAACCATTCTCACTGCTACTGGTTTAACTGCTGGTCCTGAAAGTCCTCCCATAACATTTCCTAATATAGGTTTTCCTGTATTTATATCTATTCTCATTCCAAGAAGTGTATTTATCATTGATATTGCATCTGCACCGTTAGCTTCAACGATTTTAGCAATTTCTACTATATTTGTTACATTTGGTGAAAGTTTTACAATAAGAGGTTTTTTAGTAAGAACTTTTTTTACTTCTCTTGTTGTTCTTCCTGCAACTTCAGGATTAGCACCAAAAGCCATTCCTCCATCCTTTACATTTGGACATGAAATGTTAAGTTCTACAAGGTCAATTTCTTCTATTTCATTTACTCTTTTTGCAAGTTCTACATATTGCTCAACACTGCTTCCATTTATATTAACAATAATATTTGTCTTGTCTACTCCCTCTTTTTTTAAATTTGGGATTATTTCTTTTTCAAAATAATCAATTCCAGGATTTTCAAGTCCAACACAGTTTAATATTCCACTTGGAGTTTCTGCTATTCTTGTTCCAAGGTTTCCTGTTCTTGGTTCAAGAGTAAGTCCTTTTAAAGTTATTCCTCCAAGAACATTGGGATCACAGTAATCTTTAAATTCTGTTCCAAAACCAAAACATCCTGATGATGTCACTATAGGATTATCAAATTCCACTCCTAAAAAATTTACCTTTAATCTATTCAATCTTTTCACCTCTTAATTATTTTCCGCAGCTGCAAGGAACTGTCTCTTTTGGATTAACATCTATAACTATTCTACTGTCAAATACAGGTCCATCATGACATACTTTTTTCATTCCTTGATTTGTTAAAATTGAACATCCTACACATGCTTTTACTCCACATGCCATTCTTTCTTCTAAAGATACTTCACAATAAACTCCAAATTCTTCAGCAGTTTTTGCTACAAATTCCATCATAATATGAGGACCACAAGTATAAACTCCATCAATTTTTCTTTCTGATAAAATTTCTCTTAAAGGACCTGTTACATTTCCTTTTCTTCCAACTGAACCATCATCTGTAGTTATTATAGTTTCTACTCCTTCAAGGTTCATATTTTCAAGAATTTTTACACTTTCTGCATTTCTTCCTCCGCAGATAAATATTACATTGTTCTTCTCAGAAAGACACTCTATTAAAAGTTTCATTGGAGCAATTCCCATTCCTCCTCCAACTACAACTATTGTTTTTTTCTCAACATTTGTTGTAAATCCATGTCCTAAAGGTCCCTGAATATTTATAAAGTCTCCCTCAGAAAGACAGCTAAACTCTTTAGTTCCTTTTCCTTTTACCTCATAATAGAATTCTACAACATTTTCCTTCCTATTAATATAATGTAAACTTATTGGTCTTCTAAGAAGTGTAGCTCCATTTTTACATTGTAACATAAAAAATTGTCCAGCTTGAGAAGACTCAATTACTTTATCTCCCTTTAACTTCATTAAATAATAATTTCCACCTATATGGCTGTTTTCTAAAACTTTACAATCTTCTAAAAACATTTTTCCCCCTAAACCTATATTTCTTTTCCACAGTAATAACAATATTTTCTTCCGTTAATAATTTCTACCTTATTATCTGTTTGTTCAAAAGCTGTTATGCAATTGTTATTTGAACATACTCTTTCTTTATTTTTTATAATTTCATTTTGTTTCTTTTCTTTATAATTAATATCTAATTTTCCAAGAGCAGTTCCTATCATTGCTTCTCTTATAGGAACTCCATTTTTTGCTTGTTTAAAATATAATGCATGCTTTGTATCATCTAGATCTATATCTATTTCATCAATTCTTGGAAGAGGATGAAGAATTATCATATTTTCTTTGCATTTTCCTACTATTGTATCTTTTGATATTACATATACACCTTTCATTTTTTCGTAAAGGGCTTCATCTTCAAATCTTTCTTGTTGAATTCTTGTCATATAAAGGACATCTGTTTCACTTAAAATTTCTTTATAATCTGAAACAAGTTTATATTCAATTCCTTTAGCATCAAGTTCACTAGTTATTTCTTCTGGAATTTGAATCTCTTCAGGAGCGACAAAATAGAATTTTTGTCCTTCAAATTTGGACAATGCTCTTGCAAGTGAGTGGACAGTTCTTCCATATTTTAAATCTCCTACAAAAGCTGTTGTTAAATTATCTATTCTTCCTTGCTCTTCTTGGATTGTAAATAAATCTATAAGAGTTTGACTTGGATGTTCATTTGCTCCATCTCCTGCATTTATCATAGGAACACATGAAACATCATCTGCGAATTTTGCTGCTCCATCTCTTAAATGTCTCATTATTATTACATCTGCATATCCTTCTGTCATTTTTATTGTATCTCTTAAACTTTCACCTTTTTTAACAGATGTTGCATTAGGGCTATCAAATCCTAAAACTTTTGCCCCTATTCTAAAACTTGCTGATGTAAAAGATAATCTCGTTCTTGTTGATGGTTCAAAGAATAAAGTTGCTGCTATTTTATCTTTGATAAGTTCAGGATTAGGATTTTCTTTAAGTTCCTTAGCCCTTTTTAAAATTTCTAAAATTTCATCTCTTGTGAATTCCTTGATAGATATAAAGCTTTTCATTTTTTCCTCCCTTTACATGTATAAAAAAAAAGGAATAAAAACTATAATTTAATTATAGCCTCTATTCCCTATAATATTAAAAACTGTTAAAAATACTTGGTAAATTAAGTGAAAATATAAAAATACCAAACCCGGAAAATATATCTTTAAAATAATTTTTCTCTTTTTTAAAGAACTTTTCTCTTTTCACTTAATACCCTCCTGTTTTTTTACATTGTTAAGAGTATATCACACTTTTCATTTTTCTTCAATAATTTTTTTATTTTTTCTTATTCTGAAATCATATACTTTCTGCATTTATTATAAACCTTTTCGTCTACAACTGCTACTATTTTTATTCCTTCTCCTAGGAATTCTTCTTCCTCTACCATTGCATTGCTATGAATATATGCTGATACTGATGTATCGCTGTAAGGAATAAGATATTCTGCTTTTTTCATTGTCTGAGGAAGTCTTGCTGTTGCCATTTCAAGAAGCTTATCTATATTTTTATTTTCTTTTGCACTTATTTCTATTATTTCATATTTTGATAATTTTTCTTTAATTTCTTCTAATTTTTCTGAAGAAACAAGTTCTGACTTGTTAAGTGCAAGAATAGTTGGTTTATTTTCACAACCTAATTCTTTAAGTACATTTTCAACAACCTGAATTTCTTGGAATAAATTTTCACTGTGAGCATCTGTAACATGGATTAAAATATCTGAAAAAATTACTTCCTCCAAAGTAGATTTAAAGGCTTCCACAAGATCATGAGGCAGTTTTCTTATAAATCCAACAGTATCAGCTATTGCCACTTCCTTTTTGTCTGAAAGTTCTACAACTCTCACTGTTGTATCAAGAGTAGCAAAAAGCATATCTTTTGCAAAAACATCTTCTGTTTTACTGCTGTTCTCTTTACAATATGTACTTACAATAAGATTTCTTAATGTTGACTTTCCTACGTTCGTATATCCTACAAGAGAAATTTTACCCATTCCTGATTTTTCTCTTTTTTCTCTCTGAGTTCCTCTTGTTTTTTTGATTTTTTCAAGTTCCTCTTTCAGATTATGAATATTCTCTCTTATTTTTCTTCTGTCAAGTTCCAGTTTAGTCTCTCCAAGTCCTCTGTTTCCAAGACCTCCTACCCTTGAAAGAGATGTTCCAAATCCGATAAGTCTTGTACTCCTATATTTAAGTGCTGCCAGTTCTACCTGAATTTTTGCCTCTCTTGTTCTAGCTCTTCTAGCAAAAATTTCAAGAATCAAAGATGTCCTGTCCATAACTTTGCATCCTATAGCATCTTCCAGATTTCTTATTTGTATCCCTGAAAGTTCTTCATCAAAAACTATAAGATTTGCCCCTTTTATCTGCTTTACTCTAGCAAGTTCTATAACTTTTCCTTTTCCAATATAAAAACTTTTGTCTATATTGTTTCCTTTTTGAAGAATTATATCAACTGTTTCTATTTCACAAGCATCTGCAAGTTCTTTTAGTTCTTCTAGGCTTTCCATACTTTCTCTTCCAACTAGAACTGCAAAATCTTTATTTTCATCTTGAATCTCTCTCATTCTAAGATCTTTTTCTATTTCTGCCACCTTATCAAGATAACTATAATCTTCCACACTTTCAAGACTAGCTGCTCTATACTCTTCATAACCTATAATATTATTTTCAACTTTACAAAAAGCTATACCTACTCCTGTGACTTTCCCTTCACTGTCTACACCAACAGCTATCATTGCATCTAGCTGAAGTTCAATAAGAGCAGATATATCAACATCAGATAATTTTGAATTTCCATTAGGGTGTGTGTGAATAACTCTTATTCCACTTAATCTTTTTTCTTTAATTTCAACACTTGGAAGCTGTGCACTGGCATTATCTCCTATGTTTATATCCACAGTTTTACCATTTCTATCCACAGCTATGCTTATTTCTTTATTAATTTTTACACTGATTTCAGAAATTTTTTCTATAATCTCTTTTTTTAAAAATTTTCCTCTTTCAATTTTTTCTTCACATGTTGCCTCTAATTCTTTTAAAATATAGTCTTTAATGCCATTTGTGTTGCCGCTTATCATATGCCCTCCTAAAAAAAATTTTTAAATCTCCTTGCATTTTTTTTTAATATATTGTATATATATCGGTATAGATAGTTTTTATTCAAAACAGATATAATCGTATTATATCTGCTATATAATAAAACTAACCTACATATAAGATTTGGGAGGAGATTTTTATGAAAAAACTTGGTTTATTACCTAAACTTATCCTTGGTATCATAATTGGTATCATACTTGGAAAAATGAAGGTATTGGTTATTGTTCAATTACTTGCTACATTCAACGGATTATTCGGTAACTTCTTAGGATTCGTTATCCCATTAATCATTATTGGTTTCGTTGCTCCTGGTATCGGAGATCTTGGTGGAAATGCTGGTAAACTTCTTGGTGTTGCTGTTTTAGTTGCTTATGGATCTACAGTTGTATCTGGTTCTTTTGCTTACTTAGTAGACAGTACTTTATTCCCTTCTTTCTTAAAAGCTGGATCTCTTGCAATAGATGCTGCTAACCCAGAACATGCTCTTGTTGGACCTCTTATGAAAGTTGCTATGCCACCTATCATGGATGTTATGTCAGCTCTTTTAATAGCTTTCGTTATAGGTTTAGGAATTGCTGCTTCTAAAGGACACACTATAAAAAATGTTATGAACGAATTCCAAGGAATCGTTGAAGGAATCATTAAAGTTATAATCATTCCTCTATTACCTTTCCATATCGCTGGTATATTTGCTAACATGACTTATGCTGGTCAAGTTGAAACTATCCTAAGCGTATTCGCAAAAGTATTTGGTATCATAATAATAATGCACCTTCTTATCTTATTATTCCAATTTACTGTTGGTGGTATGTTAAACGGTGCAAACCCTATAACTTTATTAAGAAACATGGTTCCTGCATACATGACTGCAGTTGGTACTCAATCTTCAGCTGCTACAATTCCAGTTACTTTAGCTCAAACTAAGAAAAACGGAGTTAACGATGGTATCGCTGAATTTACAATTCCATTATTCGCTACTATCCACTTATCAGGATCTACAATTACATTAACAAGCTGTGCTTTAGCAGTTATGATGTTACATGATATGCCTTATACATTTGGATCATTCTTCGGATTCATCTTAATGCTTGGTGTAACAATGGTTGCTGCTCCTGGAGTTCCTGGTGGTGCTGTAATGGCTGCTTTAGGATTACTTGAAAGCATGTTACACTTTGACCAAAACTTATTATCATTAATGATTGCTCTTTACTTAGCACAAGACAGTTTCGGTACTGCATGTAATGTAACTGGTGACGGTGCATTATCTCTAATTGTAAACAGAATTGCTGGATTTAAATTAGAAAAAAAATAATGAGCAAATAATATAAATTTTATGAGAACGGCTTAAATAAGCCGTTCTTTTTTTATTTAAAATATGTAATACAATCTTATCATCTCTTCTGTTTCTGTTCAAGATAATTTTAATATTTTGAACTTGTCCTCAGAACTTACCATTTCATTTTTAACATCAGGTTTTATTTTTCTAATACTTTTTATCGCTAATATATTCTTTCTGCCTTAAAAATGATTTTACAAGCTACTATATTAATAAATATTTCTTTCTACCTCCTAATATCTTTGATTTTAGTTTTTTATACTTATTTTTATTATAAAAAATATAAAAAAAAGATGCATTTTTTAAAATTATAATATCTTATTTAATACTTAAAAAAATTTTTATTATAATTTTACTGCATCTTTTTCTTAATTCTATATTTTATTTTCTATAATCTTGTAAATACTTCTATGATATTAAATATATGGTCTCTTATTCTTCTATAATGATTTAAGATATCCATATAGCTTGTACTGAATACTGCTGAAGAACCCTCTTTTACATTTGCAAGATGGAAACTTCTTGCCTGTCTGAACTTCTCTGTAATTTCATTTGATTGTTTAATTGCTCTTATAAATCTTTCTTTATCTTTTGTTTCATATGCAAGATTAATTTCTCTGAAAAGAATTTCTATATTTTCATTTAAATCAAATAATGTTTTTCTTGCTTTTTCATTTATCTCTATATCATTATCTTGAATCTTTCTAATAGATTTTCCTATTCTCATCAGATAATCACTTATCGTTTCATACTCATCACAAACTTCTAGATTCTTTCTTGTTTCTTCTCTCATTGAATCTGTTAAATCTTTATTAAGGATAAGAAAGTTTACATCTGATATTTCTTTCTGATAAAGATCTAAATCATTTTCTATTTTCTGTAATCTTGTAAGTTTTAAATCAGAAATCATTTCATTCTTTGCAAAAGTTTCTTCAAGAGCAAACATCATTTCTTTTATATTTTGTCCCATTGTAAGAACTTCTGTTTTTGTCTGTCCAACAACCACACTTGGAGTTCCAACCATCAATTTATCCAGTTTAGTAACTTTTTCATCTGATTTTCCACTGTCTTTTACTATTTTAGTTAGAAAAGATGAAAGAGGTCCTGTAAACGGCATAAATAAAAATACATTTAACACATTAAACATTGTATGAGCTGTTGCTATTCCAAATGTTATATTATTTTCTACATCAACAATATGTCCTAAGAATTTAATATACAGCGGGAATATTGCTGTTACCCATATAACTCCTACTGTATTTATAATAGTATGAGCATAAGCTGCTCTTTTGGCATTTGTAGTTGCTCCAAGAGAAGCAAGAAATGCTGTTACTGTAGTTCCTACATTTTCTCCCAGAACAAGTGCTACTGCTGTCGGATAATCAATAAGTCCCTGCACAGCAAGTGTTATTGTTATACCAAGAGTTGCTGCTGAAGATTGAACTATTCCTGTTATACATGCTCCTACAATAGCAACTTTTACAGCACCAAAATATGTGTCTGCATTAAAAAGTTTAAAAAGCTCAATAAACTCAGGCATAGTTCTTATAGGTTTAAGACCATTACTCATAAGGTCAAGTCCCAAGAAAATAAGACCAAGCCCCATAACTGTAAGTGCTCTTGTTCTTGCTTTATCACTCTTAAAGAACACATAAGATATTGCTGCAGCACCTGTTATAGGAAGCCCATACTTTCCTATATTAAGTACTAACAACCATCCTGTTACAGTTGTACCTATGTTAGCTCCTAATATTACTCCAAGAGCCTGTTTTAATGTAAGCAGAGAAGCATTAACAAACCCTATTGTCATTACTGTACTTACTGAAGATGACTGTACAAGCATCGTTACAAATATTCCAATCAAAACTGCCATTATTCTGTTTGTTGTAAGTGCTGCAAGTATCTTTTTAAGTTTTTTTCCTGCTAATTTCTGCATACCTCCTGACATATTTTCCATCCCATAAAGGAAAATACCCAGTCCGCCAATAACATTGAAGATAATGTTTAAATACATCTTTCCTCCCATTCAATTTCAATTTTACACCTTTTAAAAGATTAACATATTATTTAAAAAAAGTAAATAATTAAAAAAGGCAGCTCAAAGCTGCCTTTGGTTTTATGCCTTATTTTTTCTTTGAAAATATTCTAAGAATATATAGGAATAAATTAATAAAATCAAGATAAAGATTTAGTGCACCAATAATTCCAAGTTTTCCTATAAGTTCATCGTCTCCCTCTGCTAGCTCATATGCCATATTCTTGATTCTGTTTACATCATATGCTATTAAAGCAGAAAATATAACAACACCAAGAATTGTTACAGCCCAATAAAGCATTGGAGCACCTATAAACATATTGATTAAGCTCATTATAATAAGAGAAATAAGACCTGTTTTTAAAAATCCTCCATAATTGCTTAAATCTTCTTTAGTAGTATATCCATATACTGCAATTACCGCAAACATTATAATTGTAGTAAGAAGTGCATAAGCTATAATCATTAAATTTCCGATAAACATCATTCCTATAAGAGAAAAAACTAATCCATTAAGGAATGAATAAAAGAAAAACATAAGTTTTGCAGAAGTTAAAGATGTTTTATAAATTCTAAAAGAAAATAAAAACACAGTAACAAACTCCAAAACTATAATTGGTGTGTAAAATCTAGCTATATAATGTGCAAGCATCACTCCATTTGGTGAAAACATAATGTATACAGGAATTAGAAAGGTTACAATAAGCCCCAGTATCATGTAAGTAAATGATGTTCTCAATAGTTTGTTGCTTGCTGTAATATCTATATAACCTTGTTCGTTGTACATTTTAATACCTCCTTAGTATAATCTATGAAAATCTTTCAGTGGTTTAATTATACAACATTTTTTCTATTTTTTCCATATCTTGTGCCTGCTTTCCTGTTTTAGAATATCAAAACTCCAAGTATTGCCCCTGCTACTACTAAAATTATAGGGTGCACTTTTGTTTTCATAAGGATTAAAAAAGAAACAGCTATTATTATTACACTAGGGATATTAAAAACCATATCCATAAAGTTTATATTCATTGTACTTTCAACAGCATTTTGTGCTTTTGAAAAAATTATTCCATTTTTTATACCAAATTTAATTGCTGCATAAAATGTTATACCTACAACAGCTGGTTTAAGTCCTGAAAGAGCTGCTTTAAAATTCTTTGAATGATATATTTTTTCAAAAACAGCACACACTGCAACTACTACTATTATACTTGGAAGAGTTACACCAAGAGCTGCTGCTGCAACACCTAAAGGGCCACCAAGAGAATACCCAAAACCTATAGCAAGATTTATTCCCACAGGCCCAGGACATACTCCAGCTATTGCTACAACACTTGAAAGAACTTCTGGTGTCAAAACTATTCCATAATTATTAAGCTGCTGCTCAATAAGAGGAATCATAGTATATCCTCCACCAAAAGAGAAAAATCCTAATTTAAAGAAAATTATAAAAAGACTGTAAAGCATTATTTATCACCTCTCATCTTTTTATAAACTTCAACTCCCCAATTTATTCCCATACCTACAAACATAGAAATTATTATAATAAGTGGTAATGGAATATTACTATAAAACAAAGATACAAAAAATGTGATAACAGTTATTATTCCATACCAAGAATTTTTAAAAGCTGTCAATGCAATTTTATATGTAGCATATAAAATAAATGCCACAACTACCCCACTTACACCTGTAAGCCCTTTTATAACATAAGGATTATCACTTATATTTGAAAATAAAACCATTATACTTGATATTATAATAAGACATGGAATAACACTTGCTGCAGCACCAACTATAGCACCTTTTAAACCACATGTTGTTTTTCCAATAAATATCGCTATATTAAGTCCTATTGCCCCAGGAAGTCCTCCTGCAATAGAAACTATATCTGCAAATTTATTTTTATCCATAATCTTATATTTTTCAACGATTTCTCTTTCTATAAGAGGTATCATTGAATATCCTCCACCAAAAGAGAAAAAACCTAATGTGAAAAATGTCTTAAAAATTTTTCCCAGCATTCTTTCATTTCCTCCCTAAACTATTTTTCATACACTTCTAGAGGAAGATTGTCAGGATCTTTAAAAAATGTAAATTTCTTTCCTGTAATTTCATCTATTCTTACAGGTTCTGTTTCAATTCCTTTTTTATTAAGTTCAGTTACTGTTTCTTCCAAATTGTTAACTTCAAAAGCTAAATGCCTTAATCCTCTTGCTTCTGGAGCATTAACTCTTTCTGGAGGATTCGGAAAAGAAAAAAGTTCTATTTGATAGATTCCTGCAACTTTTAAATCAAGTTTATAAGAATCTCTCTCTTCTCTGTAAACTTCATTTTCAATTTCAAAACCAAGCTTTTCAATATAAAATTCTTTTGATTTTTTATAATCTGAACAAATTATAGCAACATGATGTATCCTATTGATTTTCATAAATCCCCTCCTCTAAATAATATTTTTAATTCTAGTAAAAATTATATCACAGAAGTATTAAAATATAAATCTCTATTTATCTATATTCCGTTTTCTTTTTCATTTTTATTCAATATGTTTTATGCAGATTTTTAGAGATTTCCCCTTATAAATACCAACTTGTCTTATTAACTTTTTTCTTTAATTTCATAAAAAAAAGAAGCTCCGAATTCCTCCGAAGCCTCTTGATTACTTTTTATTTATTATAATTTTGAAATATCAAATATTTCAAGTTCTCCTTCTTTAAGATGTTTTTTCTCCATTCTTATAACTGCATTTAAAGTATCTATTGAAGTAAGAACTTCTACACCATATTCTATAGCTGTTCTTCTCATTTTAAATCCATCTCTTTGAGCATCATTTGCTTTTGTAGGAGTATTTATAAGAAGGTCAACCTGTCTGTTCATAAGCATTGTAAGAATATTTGGTTCTGCTTCTCCTACTCTTCTTACAACTTCAGCTTTAACACCATGTCCTTCAAGATATTTTTGTGTTCCTGCTGTTGCATATAAAGTACATCCTAAATCTATAAGTTCTTTAGCAACTGGTAAGAACTCTTCTTTATCTTTATCTCTTATAGTAAGAAGTATTTTTCTTCCTGAAACTTTATGAACTCTTTTTGCTGCAAGAAGTCCTTTATATATTGCTTCATCCACTGTATTTCCTATTCCTAAAACTTCTCCTGTTGATCTCATTTCAGGTCCAAGAGATACTTCAACATTTGATAATTTTTCTGTTGAGAATACAGGTACTTTTACTGCAACAACATTTGGTTTTTTATAAATTCCTGTTCCATAACCTATTTCATGTAAAGTTTCCCCTAAAATTATTCTTGTAGCTATTTCTATAACAGGAAGTCCTGAGATTTTAGAAATATATGGTACTGTTCTTGATGATCTTGGGTTTACTTCAATTACATAAAGCTCATTTTCATAAGCTATAAACTGAATGTTCATCATACCTTTTGTTCCAAGAGCCTTAGAAATTTTTGCTGTTATTTCAAGAACTTTTTCTTCTGTTCCTTCATATAAATTTTGTTGTGGATATACTGTTATTGAGTCTCCAGAGTGAACTCCTGCTCTTTCAAGGTGTTCCATGATACCAGGTATAAGAACATCTTCACCATCGCAAATTGCATCTACTTCAAGTTCAATTCCGTTAAGATATTTATCTATAAGAACTGGGTTTTCAGGATCTCTGTCAAATGATGATTCAAGATATTTTACAAGGTTATATTCATCATGGCAAATTTCCATTCCTTGTCCTCCAAGAACATAAGAAGGTCTTACAAGAACAGGGTATTTTATTTCATTTGCAATTTCTATACCATGATTAATATCCCATACTGCTCTTCCTCTTGGTCTTTTTATATCAAGTTCTTCCATCATTTCTTCAAATTTTTCTCTGTCTTCAGCTTCATCTATTTTTTCAGCTGATGTACCAAGAATTTTTATTCCTCTTTCAGCAAGAGCATTTGCAAGTTTTATTGCTGTTTGTCCTCCAAACTGAAGAATTACTCCTTCTGGTTTTTCTTTTTCTATAATGTTAAGAACATCTTCTAAAATTAAAGGTTCAAAGTATAATCTATCCGCTGTATTATAGTCAGTTGATACTGTTTCAGGGTTATTATTTATAATTATACTTTCAATTCCCATTTTCTTTAAAGTTTTTATTGAATGAACTGTACAGTAGTCAAATTCTATTCCTTGTCCAATTCTTATAGGTCCTGAACCTATAACTATTATCTTTCTTCTGTTTTCAACTTCAACTTCATCATGCTCATCATATGTTGAGTATAAGTAAGAAGTTTGTGCTTTAAATTCTGCAGCACAAGTATCAACTCTCTTATATGCAGGGATTATTCCATGCTCAAGTCTTTTGCTTCTTATATCTTCTTCACTTACTCCCATAAGTTCAGCAATTCCTTTATCAGAGAATCCTTTTTTCTTTAATTTTCTTAAATATTGAACATCTAAATCTTTAAATTTAGTTTTCTTTAAAATTTCTTCCTGTTTTACAAGCCATTCAATTTTCTCCATGAAGAATTTATCTATACCTGTAATTTTTTGTAATTTTTCTTTTATATATCCTCTTCTAAGCATTTCAGCAACCACGAAAATTCTTTCGTCGTCAGGTCTTACAACTGCTTTTTTAAGTTCTTCCATTGTAAGTTTTTTAACTGCTGGATGCTCTAGGTTAAATCTTCCTATTTCAAGTGATTTAAGTCCTTTTAAGAATGCTGCTTCAAAGTTGTCACCTATTGACATAACTTCTCCAGTTGCCATCATTTTTGTTCCAAGAACTTTATTGGCATTTCTGAATTTATCAAAAGGCCATTTAGGAATTTTTGCAACTATATAGTCTATTGTAGGTTCTGTACAAGCATATGATTCTCCTGTAACTTCATTTACTATTTCATCAAGATTGTATCCTAAAGCAAGCTTAGTTGATACTCTTGCAATAGGGTATCCTGTTGCTTTTGATGCAAGAGCTGATGAACGAGAAACTCTTGGGTTAATTTCTATAATTGCATATTTCATTGATTTTGGATGAAGAGCAAACTGAACATTGCATCCTCCTACAACCCCTACTTCATCAAGAATTTTTAAAGCTGATTTTTTAAGCATCACTGCTTCTTTATGAGTAAGTGTTTGAGTTGGAGCAACAACTATTGAGTCTCCTGTATGAATTCCTACAGGGTCAACATTTTCCATATTACATATTGTAATACAGTTTCCGTTTTTATCTCTCATTACTTCGTATTCTATTTCTTTCCATCCAAGGATTGATTTTTCTATAAGAACTTGTCCAACTCTTGAAAGTGCAAGTCCTTTTAAAAGAATTTCTTCAAGTTCTTTAGGGTTGTTTGCAATTCCTCCCCCTGTTCCTCCCATTGTGTAAGCAGGTCTTACAACAACAGGATATCCTATTTCTTTTGCAACATCTCTTCCATGCTCAAGGCTTTCAACTATTTCACTTTCTATACAAGGTTCTCCTATTTTTTCCATAGTTTCCCTGAATATTTCCCTGTCTTCACCTTTTTTTATTGATTCAACTGATGTTCCTATAACTTTTACACCATATTTTTCTAAGATTCCTTTTTCTGTAAGTTCTACTGCAAGGTTAAGAGCTGTCTGTCCTCCCATTCCTGCAAGAAGAGAATCTGGTCTTTCTTTAGCTATTACCTTTTCAACAAATTCTGCTGTGATAGGTTCTACATATATTCTGTCTGCAACAGTTTTATCTGTCATTATTGTAGCAGGGTTTGAGTTTATAAGAACAACTTCTATTCCTTCACTTTTTAAAGTTTCGCAAGCTTGTGTTCCTGAATAGTCAAATTCTGCTGCCTGTCCTATGATAATTGGTCCTGAACCTATTACTAATACTTTCTTTATTGATTTATCCAACATTATCTATTTCCTCCTAAAATTTCCCATCTATAATTTTTCAACTCTTACAGAACAATTAAACAAGTTTTAAAAAGTTTACAAAAACATCTTTTGGACTTTCATATAAATCAGGCATAAATTGTACACCTGTAACTTTTAAAGCTTCACTTTTCATTCCCTCTATTGTTTTTACATTTATTCCTTGATGAGTCATTTCTACACCTTCAGGAAGTTCTTCTACAACATATCCTGTGTTTTGAGAAGTTATTATAACTTTTCCTGTTTTCATATCTCTTACAGGATATCCTCCTCTATGTCCATATTTAAGTTTTGCTGTTTTTCCTCCAAGAGCAAGAGCAAGAACCTGATGTCCTAAAACTTCTCCAAATATTTGAACTTTTCCTATAAGTTTTTTAAGTTCTTCTATTGTTTCTGATAAATCTTCAGGATTTCCTGGCCCATTTGAAACTATAAGTGCAGAAAGATTTTCGTTTAATATTTCTTCTGCTGTTGTATTATAAGGGAATACAACCACATCAAATCCTTCTGATTTTAGATAATCCAGTGTGCTTCTTTTTACTCCTAAATCAAGAACACCTATTCTTTTTCCTTCACCTTTAATTTCATATTTTTCTTTACAACTTACTTCTTTTGCTGCATTTTTATTTGAGAAGCTTTCAAATCTTTCTTGAATTTCTTTTTTTGTTAAATCTTCAGCTGTTATTATAGCTTTCATGCTTCCGTTATCTCTTATAATTTGAGTAAGGTATCTTGTATCAACTCCCTTAAATCCTGTAACATTATATTGTCTTAAAAATCCATCTAAAGTCATTTCACATCTGAAGTTATTAGGTAGTTTCGCATCTTCTTTTATTATAAGAGCTCTTAAATGTATTCTGTCTGATTCCATATCCTCTGTATTTATTCCATAGTTCCCTATCATTGGATAAGTCATAACCATCATAAGTCCATGTCCTGCAGGATCTGTAAGCATTTCCTGATATCCGGTCATACCTGTATTGAAAGAAATCTCTCCGACAGAATCTGCTAATTCCCCAAAAATTTTTCCTTCAAAAACTTTACCATTTTCAAGAATTAATTTTCCTTTCATTAAAAACCTCCCAAATATTTTATAAAAAAAAAGATATAACTAAAATGTTATATCTTGGCTACAAAATTAAATTCAAAAATAAAATTAAAAAATATTGAGAAAACACTAAAAAATGACTTAACCCATGAAAAAATGTTATTTCCTGATTTCATACATTCTTTCCTCATCATCTTTTTCTGTGCCTCCCTGATTTTATTTCTAAAAGAAAGTATACTTCAAAAATTACATCTTGTCAATAAATTTTTTTGTTTTATTTCTGTAAAAATTTATATATTTTTTTAATTTTTCTTTTGTGATATAATTTATCTATGAAATGGTTTAATTTTGGGAGGAATTCTATGGAATTTATTATTATTACAAATAATCCGAAAGTTTACAACTTTTACAAAGAAACTGATGAAGTCCTGTTTTTAAAAGAAAAAAGTCTTCTTGAACTTCTTGAAGAAATTCATAACTATGTCATAAAAGGACACAAAATTTTAAGTGATCCTATAGTTTCCCATATAGAAAACAGCAGCAATCCTTTTAAAACAATTTTAATTTCAAGGCTGCCTGCTGAAAACAATATGAGTTCTCTTGATATCATAGGAGGAGTGCTTCAAATTGCAGAAAAACTTCCTGCCCCTCTTCCTCTGACTTCTGATGAAAATATTCTTGAAGAATTCAGATTTATTGACCTTAACCTTATTATAAACAGCATTAAAGAATTAAACTGATAAGGTGGTGATTATATGGCAGCTAATAATCTTTTTAAAATACTTTTAGAAAAAGCAAAATTTAGATTTGTACCTGTTTACGATTTAAAAGATAATTCTGTCTACGGATATAAAATTGCTAAAGATTTTGACGAGGGAGGATATCCTAATAAAGAAGAAGTTTACGATTTAGCTTATGATGAAGGAATACTTGAATTCTTTCTTGTAAAACTTCAGGAAAGAGTATATCATGCAGCTGAAGAACTTGGTTATAAAGACTGCAGACTTTTTCACACTTTAAGAGTGAATTATATAGGAGATGCACATTACTTTTCTTCTGCTACAGAAAGGCTTATTTCAAAATTTAATTTAAAAAAAGAAAATATTATTTTTGAACTTAAAGGTGCGTGTGACTGGAGAAACCTTGATAAATTTCTTGAAGCTGTTGATGAAAATGATGACTGTCTGATTATGTTTAAAGAGACAGCTGAGTTTCCATTAAATCCAAATATGATTCATTTTCTTGAACCAGCATTTATTGAAGCTATGTCTCTTGAGTCTGCAAAAAAATTAAAAGCTGATAAAGATGTTGATAGTAAAATAATCTATAAAATTTCACAGGGAGAAAATTATACAAATAAAGAACTTTTAAAAGCTGGAGTAGATTTAGCTTACACATTATAGAAAAAGAGGAGAAATACTTCTCCTCTTTTTTATTTAACTTCTTCATGAATCTTTTTATAAATTTTCTCTGTTATTTCATCATAACTCATATTTTCAGGATATACTTTTTCTAAAAACTTAACTTTTACAGTACCTGCTTTAGGATGTTTTGCACTTGGAGGATATACATCATAAGCTCCATCAAGAACAAAAGGAACTATAGGAATATTAAGTTCTTTTGAAAGAATTGCAAAGAATTTTTTAAATGGCATCATTTTTCCATCTCTTGTTCTCGTTCCTTCTGGGAAAATAACTATATTATTTCCATTTCTAAGTGCCTTTGAAAGAAGCTGAAGAGAATTTATAAGATTTTTATTGATATCTACAAATATTATATTTGAGTTTTCACCCATAAATTTCATATACCCTTTTTTAAAATGCTTAATATCAGCAAAATAATAAGTTTTGTCAAGAACTGAGTTAGGAACAGCCTGATTTACTATAAATCCATCAAGGAAACTTTGGTGATTTCCTGCAAATATTACAGGCTCATTTTTTTCTATATTTTCTGTTCCCTCTTTTTTTATCTTAACAAAAAAAGTAAATGCTGGTTTAAGAAGTAATTTTATAATTTTTCCTATTCCATTTGATTTAGGAAGTTCTCCTTCTCCATCTTTAAGAAGTATCTCTTTCCAATCTATTTTTGCATCATTTATCATTTCACTTGAATGCTTTTCAACATACTCTGCAAGTTTTTCAACTGTACAATATTCTACAAAAGTCTGCTCATCAATTTTTACACCAAAAGTTCCTTCTATATATGAAAGAAGCTCTACTGTATCTAATGAATCAAGTCCAAGATCAAGTTCAAGATGGGCTGTAGGTATAACTGTTTTATTTTTTATTGATTTTATAAAAGCTGCTATATTTCTATATTCTTCTGTTGCAGGTTCTTTTATATCTTCTCTTTTCTCTTCTTTCTTTTCAATTACATCCTTAAGCATAAATCTTCTTATTTTTCCAATTTTTGTTTTAGGAAGTTCATCTTGTACTATTTTTACATCAAGAACTTTTTTATAACTTGCAGCTTGCTTATTATATTTATCTATAACACCTTTTTTAAATGTTTCTGTTATATTTGTTATTCCCTCTTCATGAAGTTTATAAAAATCAGGATAAATCACTGCTGTAAGTTTGTCCTCATAATCCATAACAGCCATTTCTTTAATAAGATCTGTATTTGCCATTATCCATTGTTCTATCTCTATAGGATTAATATTTTTACCATTTGATAAAACTATCATCTCTTTTTTTCTTCCAGTTACATATAAAAGATTTCCTTTAAGTTCTCCTAAATCACCTGTATGAAACCATCCATCTTTATCTATTACCTCAGCTGTTGCATCAGGTCTTCTGTAATATCCTTTCATTACATTTCTTCCCTTTGCAAGAATTTCACCATCATCTGCAATTTTTACAGTTACTCCTGTAAGAATTTTTCCAGCACTTCCAGGAACTATCTGACCTGTAGGAGTAAAACTTATCATAGGAGAAGTTTCTGTAAGTCCATATCCTTCACATACCTCTATTCCAAGAGTAAGAAAATCTCTTGAAATCTGAGGATCAAGTTTTGAACCTCCTGAAACAAAGAATCTTATATTTCCTCCAAATCCTTCGTGAACTTTTTTAAATATTTTCTTGCTGAATCCTCTGCTGTCTATTTTTTCTGCAAGCTTAAAAACAGCCTTTGTTATCTTACTGCTGTTTATTTTTTCCATTATTTTTTTATGAAGCATTTCCCATAATTTAGGAACACCTATTATAAATGTTACTTTATATTTCTGAAGAGCTTCAACCATTGCTTGAGAAGAAACTTCTTTTAAAAATACTATTGTAGATCCTTTTCCTAAAGGAACAACACCTGCTCCAAGAAGAGGGAAAATGTGATGCATTGGAAGAAGAGCAAGAACTCTGTCTGTTGTTCTAAACATTTTATATTCATCAAGCCCTTCCATATTTATTAAAATATTATCAAAAGTAAGCATAACACCTTTAGGATTTCCTGTTGTACCTGATGTATAAAGAATAAGAGAAACAAAATATTTATCCTCTATCTCTATTGTAAGATCTTCTCCTTTATAATCAACTGGTATATCATCAACTACAAGTATTTCAACAGAATTTTCCATTTCTGATATTTTAAGAGCTTTCACTGCTTCTTCATAATTTGCGCTTGAAGTAAAAATATATTTTGGCTGTGAATCTTTTACATAATATGTAAGTTCTTCTCCAGAAAAACTTCCGTCAAGACATACACATGTTCCTTGTTTATTCCATATACCTAAAAAACTAAATAAAAGTTCAGGTCTGTTTTCCATAAAAATTATTACTCTGTCTTCTTTATTTATGGATATTCTTTCACTGAAACTTTTAGCACTCAAAATAACTTCTTTGTACGAATATTCCCTGTCGTCATAAATTATGGCTGTTTTATTATAATCTTTTAAAAATATCAACCCTTATCTCTCCTTTTATATTAAAAAATATAACACATGTAATTTTAAAAATTATAACACATTTATGAAATACTAACAATGTATTTCTAAAGATTTTATTGACAAACTTAATTTTATACTATATCCTTGTATGAAATAATCATTTTTTATGTGGGGTGAGATTTTAAATATGGGACAAATTTTGTTTTATGTAGTGATAATGTCTTTAGGTGCTTTTCTTGCCAAGAAAAAACTGATACCTCAGGCTGTAAAAAAAAGATTGGGAACTCTACAGTCTATATCTCTTTTTATTCTTCTTGGAACTATGGGATACAAGATAGGTGTTGACGACAGTATTCTTTTAAACTTTAAAATTATTGGAAAGCAATCTGTAATCTTTGCTTTATGCACAGCAGGAGGAAGTGTTTTATTTACATATATATGTTTTATGGGGATAAAGTTTTTTTCATCAAAGAATAAAAAGGAGGTCAGATAATGCTTGGAATTACTATTGCTATTATTATTGGAGCTCTTTCAGGATTTTTCTTCAGAAGTGATATCTTAATTGCAAATTCTGACAGAGTGGTAAGTTTAGGTCTTTGTCTTCTTCTTTTTTTCGTAGGAATGGATATAGGAGACAGTGGAGATATTTTTCCAAAACTTAAAAAATTTGGTAAAAAAATTTGGTTTCTTCCCATAAGCACAATAATAGGTTCTCTTATAGGAGGATATATAGGTTCTATTTTCACTACTCTGACTACAGGTCAGGGAATAGCTGTCAGTGCTGGTCTTGGATGGTATTCTCTTTCAGCTATTGAACTTTCAAAAATAAGTGCAGAACTTGGAAGCCTTGCATTTCTTACTAATGTTTTAAGGGAACTTTTAGCTATTTTTTCTGTTCCTTTTATTGCTAAATATATAGGTTCTCTTGAATCTGTTTCAGTGGCAGGTGCTACAGCTATGGATACTCTACTTCCTATTATAAATAGAAATAATTCAGCTGACATATCAATAGTTGCATTTTTCTCAGGAATAGTTCTTACAACAGCAGTTCCTTTTCTTGTAACTTTATGTATTTCTATTTTTAATTTAAGTGCTGTTTAAATTTAAATATTAAAATCAATAAGGGCTGTTGCATTTTCTAATTTATAAAAATAAAATTTTATTTTTATAGATCTGCAATAGCCCCTTCTTTACTTTATTTTTTATTATTCATAAGAATATATTTTATAGCTTCCATGCCTGCTATTGTTCCATCACTTACAGCTGTTGTTACCTGTCTTATTCTTTTGCTTCTTACATCTCCTGCTGCAAAAATTCCTTCTGTAAAAGTTTTCATATTTTCATCTGTAATTATATATCCTTCATCATCTAGTTTAGCCATTTCTCCATAAAGTTCTGAAAGATTTTTTGTTCCAAGATACATAAAAGCATATTGAACTGTGTATTCTTTTATTTCTTCTCCTACTTTTACAGTAGCAAAGTCAAGATATTCATGTCCTTTTAATTCTTGAAGCTCTGCATTTCCTATAATTTTTACTTTTTCATTTGCAGTTAAAGTATCAAGAAGTTCTTTTTTGCACTGAAGAGTTTCATCTTTTGTGAATATAAGAATTTCTTTTGAATATTTAGTAAGGAAAAGTGCCTCTTCGGCTACCTCATCTCCATTTCCAAAAAGAGAAACTGTCATATTTCTTGTAAAAGCCCCGTCACAAGTTGCACAATAAGAAACACCTTTTCCAAGATATTCTTTTTCTCCAGAAATTTTCTTTCCACCAAATTTTCCTGTTCCTGTAGCAATAATAATTGCTTTAGCTTTTACATTTATTTTATCTGTTTTAACAATTTTAGGATTTGAATAAATATCTATTCCAAGAAATGTTGCATTTAAAAATTCTGTATTAAATTTAAGAGCTTGCTTTCTCATTTCAAGCTGCAATCCTTTTCCACTTATACCAACTGGAAATCCAGGATAATTATCTACAAGGTGTGCCATATAAAGACTACCTACATTTTCTTTTTCTATTACAAGAACAGAAAGATTTGATCTCCCTGCATATACTGCTGATGTAAGACCTGCAGGTCCTCCTCCAACTATTACTAAATCATATATTTTTTCCATTTGATGCCTCCTTAATTTCCCTGAATTTTAAATAATCCCCTGAGAACTTAAAAATCTTTTTTCCTCTCCTATAGTTGTAGGCTCCATATGTCCATTGTATACAACTGTATCTTCAGGAAGTCTTGCACATAATTTTGCAAGGCTTTTAAAAAGCTGTGTTCCATTTCCTGTAGGAAGATCAGATCTTCCAAAACTTCTTCTGAACATAGTATCTCCTGAAATTAAAATTTTATTTTCTTTATTATAGAAACATTTTGAACCTATTGTATGCCCAGGAGTATCCATTACTGTAAATTCTCCTACTTTATCTCCTTCTCTTACAGTTTTAAAACTGTCTTCATATACATATTCCCTTCCTCCTATATATGGAGAAAGATTAAGCTGAGGATTATGGAAAAATTCTCTTTCCTCTTCACCTATATATACAACTGCCTCTGGATAGTGATTTTTAAGTTTAGTAAGACCTGCTATATGATCTCCATGTCCATGAGTTAAAACTATATATTTTAAATTCAATCCTTCTTCTTCTATAAAATCAAAAACTTTATTTAAACTTTCTCCTTCACAGTCAAAGAAATATGCCTCTTTATTTTCATTCCATACAAGAAAACTGTTTGTTTGGAATGGTCCAGTATGAAATCTTTTTACTTTCATTCAGTAACCTCCTGTTTAGTCTTTCAACTATAAATTAACATTTTTTACAAAAAAAATCAAAATATTATTATGGGATTTATTTAAAAAATATGATAAAATTATCTTTGTTAAATATAATTTAAGAAGATAATTAAGGAGGAATTTATGAATATAGTTTTATTTGAACCTGAGATACCTTACAACACAGGAAATATAGGGCGTTCTTGTGTTCTTACAAATACAAAGCTTCATCTTATAAAGCCACTTGGATTTTCTATAGATGAAAAAGAAGTTAAAAGAGCTGGACTTGATTACTGGCATCTTGTAGATCTTACTGTATGGGAAAGTTTTGAAGATTTTGTTAAAGGAAATCCTCAAGGAAATTTCTATTTTGCCACAACAAAATGCAAAAACAAATATTCTGATGTAACATACCATGAAAATGATTTTATAATTTTTGGACCTGAATCAAGAGGGCTTCCAAAAGAAATTCTTGATAAATATGCAGACAGATGTATAACTATTCCTATGATTCCTATGGGGCGTTCTCTTAACCTTTCAAATTCTGCTGCCATTATTCTTTATGAGGCTCTTAGACAAACTGGTTTTAAATTTTCTGATGCTGAATAAAAATATAATAAAAAACAGAGTGATATATAATTGCTCTGTTTTTTTATTTCTTCTAAATAATACTTTAAAGCTGTTTTGAGAAGCTTTTTAAGTAAAAATTTTTAATGCTTTTTAAAAAAATTCTTGCATTTTTAAAAAACAAGTGTTATATTACTACTGTTATTATTACACTTGTTATTTTATTGGGGAGGTTTTTTAAAAAATGAATTTAAGAAAATTTGGACTTATTACACTGATTGCTGCTCTTGGAACTACAGCTTTTGGTGCATCAATAGACCACATTCAAAACTATACAGCTGAGTACAATGCAAATATGGCTCAGCAGGCTGCAATCAGCCCTACTACTTCTGCATATTATAACCCTGCAGGAATTATGAGACTTGAAAATGGAACTTACTTTACTGGAGGAGTTCAGCTTGCATTTGGTAAAGAAACTATGAAATACCATACAAATAAAGGAGATGGAGGAGAATATTCTGCTGATTTATTAGCTCCTATTCCAAACTTTGCTTTAATTAAAAAACAAGATGACAGAGCATTCTTCTGGACATTTGGTGGAATTGCAGGGGGAGGAGACCTAGAATATAAAGATGGTGTTGCAGGAATAAAAGTTTTAGAAGATGCTATTCCTGGAATGACATATAATCTTCTTAATGCAAAGGATAAAGGTTCTTGGGCAGAGGGAGAAAATATGTATGCTCAAACTACTATAGGTACTGCATGGAATATTAATAATAAACTTTCAATGTCTGTTGCAGGTAGAGTAGTTTATGGTTGGAGAAATTTAAAAGCTAATTTAAATGCTGATTTAACTGGAGTAATTCCTAATGGAGCTATGGATAATAATACTGGCATGAACTTACCTGTTAATGAAAACCTTAGAGCTGATATTGATTCTGAAAGAACTGCATGGGGATTTGGAGGACAGATTGGTTTAAACTATGCTTATAATGATACATGGAATTTTGCAATGAGATATGATACTAAAGTAAAAATGGAATTTGAAGCTGATGCAACTTCTGATAAATTACATTTTGCTCAAACTTCACCTGTAGGTGGATTATTAGGAAATAAAGGATTTGAAAACTTTTTCCCTCAATATGCTGATGGAGCAAAACATAGAAGAGATTTACCAGCTATTTTAGCTGTGGGAGCTTCACAAAAAGTTACAGATAAATGGACAATGTTCTATGGAGCAAACTATTACTTTAACGAATCAGCTAAAATTGATAAAGATGTAAAATATAGAGATTTATTAACTAATAAAATAAAATCTACTGGACTTGAATATGATAATGGTTGGGAAATATCTGTTGGTACCGAATACTGGCTAAATGAAAAATGGGCTGTACTTGGTGGAGTAAACTATGCTAAAACTGGAGCTCCTAAAGAATCTTATATGGATGTAGAATATGCACTTGATTCTTTCTTAGTTGGATTTGGGGTTAAATATAGACCAAATGAAGATACTGAATGGGTTGTATCAACAAGTCATTACTTCTATGAAGCAACAGATGGAGACTTTAGAGAAAAATATGCCGGTGTTGAAAATGCTCAAAGATATGATAAAAATATTTCTTCAATTGGATTCAGCTATACTAAAAAATTCTAGAATTTTGTGCTATAATAGGTTGACTATAGTTTAATGTTAATACGGAGGTAAACTTTATGCCTAAAAAAGCAGTTTTTTCAAAAAAGCAAATTTTTGATCAGGCATTTGCTCTTTTTGAAACTAAGGGTCTGGAAGCTATTACTGCAAGAAATCTCGGGAAGGCTCTTTCGTCATCTCCTGCACCTATATATGCACATTATGACT
This sequence comes from Fusobacterium perfoetens, assembly GCF_021531595.1. NCBI lineage: Bacteria > Fusobacteriati > Fusobacteriota > Fusobacteriia > Fusobacteriales > Fusobacteriaceae > Fusobacterium > Fusobacterium perfoetens. The sequence goes on along the minus strand of NZ_JADYUD010000002.1, from coordinate 167,133 downwards.
CTATTACACAACTGAAAAATGAACTTATATCTGTTGCAAAAGACAGATTTCTTGAATATTTAAAAAGACCTGTTACAGATAAAATTTATCTTAACATTGGAATAGGTATATGTACTTTTGCCAAAGAAAACAAACAGCTTTTTATATCTATATTCTTAAGAGAACAATCTTTCTCTGATCTTATAAGAGAATTCAGAGATGTTATAAAAGTAGAAATGAATAAAGACAGCAGATTTAACTCTCTTTCAAATGAATTTAAAGATATGCTTTTCTTTGACTGCTGGACTTATGCCCATGGTTTATCAACTCTCATTGCAACAGGATTTTTCCCTGCAGATAATGAGCCTGATGATGAATATATAAAAGAAAGACTTATGCAGGGAGCTGCTACAATGCTTTATAAAAGACTTGAAGATTATAACAGTTCTTTAAACAATAAATAATATTTTTCAGATACTAAATCTGCTGTAATATATTAAATTACAGCAGATTTTTTTATTTTTATCTATTTTATATTTTCATAACAAAATCTTGTTTTATTTTCCATATTTTATTAACTTTTAAATATATTTTTAAAAAATTTTTTCAACTTTTCTATGAAATTTTATTATTTTTAATATTTTAAATTTAAATCATTTAAATTAATTTTTTGAGAACTTTCATGTAATTTAAAAAAACATATGTAATTTAATTCTTTCTTTTATAACATAACAATGTTATAATACATATGTAATTTAATTTAGGGAGGTTTTTAAATGTTAAATATAAATGGATTAAAAATAAATGTTCCAATCATTCAAGGAGGAATGGCAATAAGATGTTCTATGTCAAAACTAGCTGCTGCTGTTGCCAATGAAGGAGGAATTGGAGTTATTGCTGGAACAGCTCTTCCTCTTGAAGAACTGAGAGCAGAAATAAGAAAAGCAAGAGAACTTATAACAAACAAAGGGGGAGCTCTTGGAGTAAATATAATGTTTGCTGCTTCTGACTTTGTAAATCTTGTTAATGTATGTATTGAAGAAAAAGTTGATGTCATAATATGTGGTGCTGGTTTTTCAAGAGATATTTTTTCAATGGTAAAAGGAACTGGTATAAAACTTTTTCCTATTGTTTCATCTCTTAAGCTTGCAAAAATTTCTGAAAAACTTGGAGCAGATGCTATAGTTGTTGAAGGTGGAAATGCTGGAGGACATCTTGGAACTGACCTTGATTCTTGGGATATTATGGAAGAAATTACAAAAAATGTAAAAATCCCTGTTTTTGGGGCTGGAGGAGTTATTACTCCTAATGATGCAGAAAGAATGCTTTCTCTAGGAACAACAGGTGTTCAAATGGGAAGCCGTTTTGTTGCCACTCATGAATGTAGTGTAAGTGATGAATTTAAAAATATGTATATTAACTGTAAAGAAGGGGATATTGTCAAAATAATGAGTTCTGTAGGACTTCCTGCAAATGCAATTATAAGTCCCTTCGCTGAAAAGCTTCTAGCTGAAGAAACTCTTACTCCTAAAAGCTGTACTGGATGTCTTAAACATTGTAAAAGAAATTTCTGTGTAAGTAAAAGTCTTATTGCTGGACATGAAGGAGATTTAGAAAAGGGACTTTTCTTTGCTGGAAAAGATGCTTGGAAAATAAATGATATTGTAAGTGTACATGAAATCTTTGAAAGATTTGCACCTGTATTTTCTTCAATTTCTGAAAACAAAAAACAGATAGCATAATGCTATCTGTTTTTTATTATCTCTTTTATTTTTCCTTTTTCCATTACAACAATTCTATCTGAAATCTGATTTACAAAATCTATTTCATGACTTACAATAACCATTGTAATATTGCTTGTATCTCTTAAAAAAGAAATAACATTCTGTACCTCTTTTACCATCTCAGGATCAAGAGCAGAAGTTGGCTCATCAAAAAGTAGAACTTCAGGATTTTTTGCAAGGGCTCTTGCAATTGCTACACGCTGTTTCTGCCCTCCTGAAAGTGTTTTGGGATATACATCAGCCTTATCTTTAAGACCTACCTTATCAAGAAGATTAAGAGCTATTTCCCTAGCTTCTTTCTTATCCATTTTATCAACCACAATAAGAGATTCCATTATATTTTGTGCAGCTGTTTTATGAGGGAAAAGATTAAAAGACTGAAAAACCATTCCCATTTTACTTTTATCTGGTGTTTCTATTGTTCCTGAATTTATATCTTCAAGTCCTATCATACATCTTAAAAATGTAGATTTTCCTCCTCCAGAAGCTCCTATTATGGAAATAACTTCTCCTCTTTCAATATCTAAATCAATCCCTTTTAAAATCTCATCATCTTTATATTGCTTATGTAAATTTCTAACACTTATGCAAGACATTATATCATCACCTTTTCTTCCAGTTTCTTAAAAATTCCTATTACTACAACAGACATTAAAAGATAAAGTACTGCACAGATTATAAAGGGCACTACAGAAAAATCACGAGTTACAAGTTCTCTTGAATTTCTTAAAATCTCAGCCATTCCTATTGCAGATACAAGAGATGTATCTTTTATAAGAGAGATTGCTTCATTTGATAAAGGTGGAAGTGCTGTAAGAAGAGACTGAGGTATAATAATTCTTCTCATTGTCTGCCAATATGACATTCCAAGAACTTTTGCAGCCTCATACTGCCCTTTATCTATTCCTAAAATACTTCCTCTGAATATTTCACAGAAATATGCAGCATAATTTATCACAAATGTTACAACAGCTGCTGTAAATGGTGTAAATCTAAGTCCCAATACCATAGGAAGACCATAGTATACAAAAAACAACTGAAGAAGAAGTGGAGTTCCTCTGAAAACAGAAGTATAAAATAAAATTATATTATTTAAAATTCCTTTGTTTTTCAATCTTCCAAGTGATAAAAGAACTCCCAAAGGAAGAGAAAAAACCATAGTTAAAACATATAAGTTTACTGTAAGTCCTAATCCTTTAAGTATGAATATAATGTCATTCTGCATATTATTTCTCCTCTTTTCCAAACCATTTTTCAGAAATTTTCTCAAAAGTTCCGTCTGCTTTCATTTCATTTAAAGTCTCATTTAATTTTTCAACAAGAGCTTTATCATTTTTTCTCATTGCAACACCATAATATTCTTTAGTTAAAGATTCCTCTGAATAAGTAAGTGTTGCTCTTTTTGAATTGTAATATTTTCCTGCAACTGTATCAACAACAACAGCATCTGTTCTTCCTGCTTCAAGATCCATTAAAGCTTCCACATTTGTTGCATATTTTTTAACTTCTTTTATTTTAGAAAATACATCACTTTTCTGAACTGCATAATCTGCTGAACTTCCAAGCTGAAGTCCTACAACTTTTCCTTCAAGTTCTGCAACTTTATTTACTTTTGCTTCTCTTTTAGAAAAAATAAGCTGTCCATCAGTGAAATATGGCTCAGAAAAAGCTGCTTGTCTTTTTCTCTCTTCTGTCATTGTCATTCCATTCCATACCATATCAATATTCCCACTGTTTAAATCAAATATTATTCCGTCCCACTCACATGGTTTAAATTCTACTTCAACACCCCATCTTTTTGCTACTTCTTTTGCAAGATCTATATCAAATCCTACTATTTCTCCATTTTCTCCTCTAAATCCCATAGGAGCAAATGTTGCATCAAGACCTACTATAAATTTCCCATTTTTCTGAATCTTTTCAAAAGATTTATCTGCTCCAAAAACACCAGTAACTAAAGTAACTAACATCATAACAATCATAAGTAATCTTTTCATAATTTTCTCCTCCCTAGTTTTAATTTATTTATTAATTATATAAAAAAGCCACCTGAATGTATCAGATGGCTTTATATATACAGGATAAACATTTAAGTTTCATTGCTTGCCATAGATACAGACTCAAATTTTTGTATTTCAATATGAGTCTGCATCTATGAACCTTCGTCATAAAAACAAACTCTCTATCTATGGTGATGATGTATTGTGTTTTTCATAACTGATGAAACTTTTACTAACATTGTTATCTCCTTTTGATTTAAATTTAATTTCTTGTGTTAAGGATACTCCTATAATTCATCTTTGTCAACCATATTTTTTCAAATTCTTTTTCAAAATTTTTTTATTTATAGTTTTCTTATGAATTTATCTGAAATTAATTTTCAAAATTTTTTTTATATTTTAGACAATTATTTTCCCATGATACTCTGAAGAAACTATCTTTTCAGAAACTTCTTTAAAATTTTCTGAAGTAACCTTTCCTGCTACAACAATAGTTATTCTATCTCCAGCTTTATTTATCATCTTGTTTAGAATATCTGCTCCTTCAAGGGCTGTTGCCTTTGTTCCAGATGAAAGAATTCTTTTTATTCCTGCTTCTGCAAGACTATCTATTGCTTCAACAGGATTTTCAAGTTCGTCTATCGCCTTATGAAAAGTTACTTCCATAGGAGCTGCAAGAGAAACAAATTCTTTTACAAGTTCAAAGTCTATTTTTTTATCTTCTGTAAGCATTCCAAGGACTACACCTTTTGCTCCAAGGGATTTACAAATTTTTATATCTTCTTTCATTATTTCTATTTCATCAGAAGAATAGCAAAAATCTCCTCCTCTAGGTCTTATTATTGGAAAAACAGGAATTTTTAATTTCTCCAATGTTTTTTTTTATCGTTCCATAAGAAGGTGTTGTTCCTCCCATACTTAGATTGTCACAAAGTTCTATTCTGTCTGCTCCTCTTTTTTCTGCTTCTTTTGCTTCAAAAAAAGATTCTACACAGGCTTCTTTTAAAGTTTTCATAAATTTTCCTCCTGTACTTTTTATTCTTCTCCCATTTGAATCAATACAGGTTTTACAATTGAAGCTGTTCTTTCGTCCATTAAAAATACAAGCAAATCTCCTGCAAGTATCTTAGTTTCCCCATGGGGAATTATCTCTCTATCTCCTCTGTCAATTCCTACAATCAAGCATCTTTCAGGCCATGCAATTTCTTTTACTTTTTTTCCGTCAATAGAACTGTCAAGCCCTACAGGAATTTTTATTGTAACTTTTTTCTCTTCATCTCCATTTTCATCCAATCCTTTTGGAAGCATATTCTCAAGAAGAATATCATTTATAGATCTCATCTTTATAACTTCTGTCATAAGGAAAGTAATCATACACACTGTTACAAGTGGAAAGAAATGAGAGAATGAACCTGTAACTTCAAGCATAAGTATCGTACTTGTAATTGGTGACTTCATAACAGCAGTAAGAAGAGCAGCCATTCCAAGAACTATAAAATAAACTTCATATCCAGCAGTTACATCTGGAATAAGGTTTATCACAAACATTCCATAAATTTTTCCTGCTAGTGCTCCAAGAACAATCATAGGAAGAAATAATCCACCTGGAATTCCTGATGAAAAACAAGCTGCAGTAAATAAAAACTTAAGCACAAAAAGAATTATAAGAGTTTTATAAGTGTAACTTCCATACATTACTTTTTCTGCAAGGGTATGTTCTCCACCTGTTACATCGGCAAAAAATATTCCCATAAAAGCTGTTATTGTAATAATGACAACAGGTTTAAATATTGGATTTATTTTTATTTTTCCGTAAAGTACCTGTCCTTTTAAAAGTGCTTCTTCAAAAAGCTTTCCTATTGTTGTCATTAGAAGAGCAAAAATAATTATTAAAAAATAATATTTTAACTGATAAGTTGTGTCAACATGAATATTAAGACTTGGGCTGAATCCAAAGAAATATTTTGAAACAAATTCAGCACACACAGAAGATATTAATACACAAGTTACAAGAAGAGGGGACATAAATTTATGAAGCTCCTCTATTGCAAAAACAACACCAGCAAGAGGTGCTCCAAATGCCGCTGCAAGCCCTGCACTTGCTCCACATGAAACTAAATATTTTTTATCGTATTCATTTCTTTTAAAAATTTTAAAAACTCCTGTTCCAACTTCTGCTCCAAGCTGAACAGAAGGTCCTTCTCTTCCTAAAGACATTCCACTTCCCACTGCCACAACTCCACTAACAAATTTTGCAGCCAGTTCCCTTGCCCATGAAAAATCCATCTGTCTTATAAGAACTCCTTTTACCTGTGGAATTCCACTTCCTTTTATCATTGGATATTTTGCTACAACATATCCAAGAAAAACAGAAGTTATAAGAATAAGGACAGCAAGAACAAAAATAGTCTGAGCATCAAAAAGAGTATGTCTTACATATTCATAAAACATCTCTCTGTATTTTTGAGCAAAACTAAGTGAAACTCTATAACCCACAATCACAATTCCTGTTATTATTCCAACTACTGCCCCATAAAAATAAAGGCTCAAATGTGAACTGTGGTGAGTTTTAAGTGCTTTATCAGCTGTTTCTTTTTCCACTCTTTTCCTCCCCTTTTCAATAAATTTTTATTTCAATTTCTTTATATACTATTTTTAAAATATCATTTTTTTTCTTTAAAAGCAACAGATTTTTAGAAAATCTCTTTTACATCTTCACTGGCATAAACTGTTTCTCCAGCTTTTATTTTTTCCAGCATTTCATATCTTTTTTTAAGAGAAATTTTCTTAGACCAAATATTTTCTTTAAAGAAAATATTTTCTTCAGATGTTATTATTACATTCTCAGGAATCTTATAGCTGTCTCTTATTATTTCTCTTTCTTTGTTTAAGGGTTCTTCATTTAAAAATACAAGAGAATTATCAGGATAAGTTTCTAAATTTTCATTAAAGAAAATATAAAAATCATAATCTTTTATAATTTCTTCTGAAATATCACCAAAATATTTTATTTCATCAGGAATATTTTTCCCTACAAATAAAACTTTCTTTCCTGCTGTTTTAAAATAAAGTGCAACTGTTTTTGCTGTAACTCCTATTCCTCTGTTTTCTTCATACACTGCTGTTACAGCCTTCCTATTTTTAAATATTCCTGACAGAATTTTTTTCTGAAAACTATTATAAGGCAGCTCACCAATAAGAAATTTCTTTATTTCAATAAATACTTCATTAGCCTTTATTTTAAAGCATTCAAAATTATAATCTCTTTTTATTTTTATATGCACATTATAATTTTCATCTGTAAGAACTATTTTTGAAACTTCTATTTTAAAATTATAATTATATTTTTCATGAAGAGAAGTAAGAAGATATGATACAGGGGCATCTAACTCACCTATTGTAATTTTCTTATCTGTGACAAAAACCATTCCCTCTGAATAAATAAGTTTTATATTCTCACTTATTTTTCTTCTTGTATAAAAAACTGTTTCTATTGGAAATTTTGTATTATAAAGTTCCAAGTCTTCTTCAAAAGTATTTCTTATTTTTTCTGTATCTGTTTTTTTTACATCTTCAATATATATTTTATACTGATATCTGTTTTTAAAAATTTCTAATTTCAATTTAAAAGCAATATCAAGAACAGGATTTTTATCTATATCCTGAAACATATCCTCTGCCCCAAACCATATACAATTTTTAATTTCTACACCATTTTTTATAATATTCATCATAATATGGCTCTGATCTTTTCCTATTTTTCTTAAATTTGAATGAGAGCAATTTTTCATTGAAAAAAGTGGAATAGGATTCCCAAAGCCAAAAGGTTTTAATTTTGAAATTTCTTCTAAAAAATCATATGAAATTTTTTGAAGTTGCACTTCTTTATCTATTTTTACAGGTTTCATAAAATAAGATTTATCCATATTTTCTTCAATATACTTATCCATTCTCTCTGTAAAAATTTCAATATTTTCTATTGGAATTGAAAAACCTGCAGCACCTGCATGTCCCCCATACTTTACAAAAAGCTCTTTCATTGAGTTAAGTGCTTCTATAATATTAAAGCCTTCTATACTTCTGCAGGAAGCTGTAGCTATCCCTTCATTTTTTTTAATTTCCATTATAACAGCAGGTTTATAATATCTGTCTATAATTTTTGAAGCTACTATTCCTATAACTCCATGATGAAAATTTTCTTCTGCTGCAACAATTATATTTTTCTCATAAAGTTTTTTTCTTTCAATTTCATCTACAACACTTTCATAAATATCTGACTGTATATTTTTTCTCTCTGCATTTTTTTCCATAAGAGCATATGAAAGTTCATCACACACTTTATTATTGTCACTTGTAAAAAGTTCTACACCCATTTTGGCATCTTCAAGTCTTCCTGCAGCATTAAAAACAGGAGCTATTATAAATCCAACATCATAAGTGTCATATTCTTTTTCTCTAAAATCTGGGAATATTTTTCTAAGAAGAGTATTAAGCCCATTCCATTTTGTTTTACGAAGCTGTTTCAGACCTTGCTTTACAATTATCCTGTTATCTTCAACAAGAGGCACAATATCTGCTACAGTTCCTATAGCTGCAATATCAAGATATTTGTAAACTGAATCTTCTATATTAAGTTTTCTATATAGTGCAAGAAGAAGCATAAAAGCTGTTCCAACTCCTGCAAGACTTTTAAAATCATATTTATTATCTTCTCTTTTACAGTTTATAACACAATAAGCTTTAGGAAGTTCATTATTTATCTCATGGTGATCTGTTATTATCATATTCATTCTAAGTTCATTTGCATAATCAATTTCTTCTAAAGATGATATTCCACAGTCAACGGTTATTACTGTATCTCCTCCTGCATCTTTTATCTCTTTAATGGCGTTTTTATTAAGCCCATATCCTTCATCTCTTAAAGGAATATAATATTCAGTATTTATTCCTATCTCTTTAAATCCCAAATAAAGAAGAGAAGTAGAAGTTATTCCATCTACATCATAATCTCCATATATCCAAATTGTTTCTTTTTTTTCTCTTTTTTCTAAAATAAAATTAACAGCTTTTTCCATATCTGCAAGATCAAAAGGATTTCTTAAATCTGAAGTACTACATTCAATAAATTTTTCAATTTGTTCTTCTGTAGTAAGTCCTCTGCTCTCAAGAATTGAAAGCATATCTTGACTATATTTTTTTATAGTATAATTTTTTTTATTTTCTTTGTATATCCATCTTGTATTTCTCATTTCTGTCCTCTTCTTTCTTTTCAGAAAATTAATGTTCCTATATTAAATTATCTCAAATTAATCATTAAATAGCAATAGGTGCTATATGTTAAAATTATTATATATTTATAGAATTTTTTCTTCCAATGAAGTATAATTTATCTGATACATATTATTCACTATAACTTTGGAGGTAAGCATGGGAATTATTAAAATATTAGATGAAAAAGTGTCAAATATGATTGCTGCCGGCGAGGTTGTAGAGAACCCGGCAAGTATGATAAAAGAGCTTTTAGAAAACTCCATTGATGCTGAAAGCACATATATAAAAATCAATGTAAAAAACGGAAACAGATATGTTAAAATTTCTGATAACGGAAAAGGAATGACAAGAGATGATGTCCTTCTTTCTGTTGAAAGACATGCAACAAGTAAAATATCAACAAAAGAAGATCTTTCAAATATTCTTACTTATGGATTCAGAGGTGAAGCTCTCTCTTCCATTTCAGCTGTTTCAAAAATGAGTATCTCTTCTAAAACAGCAAATGATGAAACAGGAACCTTAATTACTCTTTCAGGAGGAAAAGTTACAAACCTTAAAGAAGTCCAAAGAGAAAAGGGAACAGAAATTGAAATTAAAGATCTTTTCTTTAATACTCCTGCAAGGCTTAAGTTTTTAAGAAAAGAATCCACAGAGTTAAGATATATAAAAGATATTGTAACTCAAGAAGCTTTAGCAAATCCCAATATCTCAATAATTCTTTCTTCTGAAGATAAGGAGATTTTGAGAACAAGTGGAAGAGGAATGAAAAATACAATTCTTGAGATTTTTGGAAAAAATACTCTTCAAAATGTTGTTTCTTTCCCTTTAGGATTTTTAGGAAATACTTCTCTTAATCGTTCAAATAAAGACGGAATTTTTATTTTTATAAATAACAGACCTGTGAAATCTAAAATTATTGAAGAAGCTTTAATTGACGGATATTATACAAAGCTTATGAAGGGAAGATACCCATTTGCAATTCTTTTTATAGAAATAGATCCTAGTGAAGTTGATGTAAATGTTCACCCTTCAAAAAAAATAGTTAAATTTTCTGATGAAAAATATATTTATAACTATGTTTATGATGCTGTAAGAGATAAACTTACAGGAGATGAAGATTTTGTTTCTCCTTCTATTTCTCTTGATTCAAAAACAGAAAATAATTTTCTGGATATAAATGATTTTACAAATTTCACTCCTAAAACATTTAAAGAAGAAATTATAAAATCAGAGCCTATATCCTTTGACATACCAGAGCCTGAAGAAAAATACGAAGTAAAAGAACCTGATATTTTTGAAACCTTCAAAGATACTTTTAGAGAAAAAGAAAAAACTGAAATTATTCATAATATTTCTGAAGAAAGTAAAGCTTCAAACATCGGAGAACCTGAAAAATATTCTGTTTCTTCAAATAAAAATTCATATCTTTTTGAAAAAAAAGAAACTAAAGAATATAATTTTTCAAAAAAAGAGTTCTCAAATGATGAAAAAACTGATAAACTAAATTCTATGGCAAATGAAATTTCTGTTCAGAAAGATAAAAAAGATTACAGAGTTATAGGACAGTTTGCCAATTCATATATTCTTATTGAAAGAAAAGGAGTTCTTGAAATCTACGATCAACATGTTGTACATGAAAGAATTCTCTATGAAAAATTTAAAGAGGAATATCATAATAAAAAAATTTCTACACAAAATCTTCTTGTCCCTATTAAAATAAATATATCTAACAAAGACAGAGAAATTGTTGAAGAACATCAAGAATCTTTAAAAAACTTTGGATTTGAGATTGATTTTTTTGGAAAAAATGATATCCTTGTAAGAGCTGTCCCTAATTTAAAATTTTCTTCAAGTATAGAAAGTCTTGTAAGAGAAATTATTGAGGACTTAAAAAATACAAAAATTAAAAGTACTCTTATTGAAGAAACTATTATTACAGCTTCATGTAAAAATGCAATAAAAGCAAATCAAGCTCTTTCAAATGAAGAAATAGAGATACTTCTTAATAAATTTTATTCTATAAAAGAATATACTTGTCCCCATGGAAGACCTATTATTTTGAAGTTGACTACTCTTGATATTGAAAAAAATTTTAAAAGAAAATAAGGAATAAATTTTTATGAATATAAATGTAATTTGTATAGGAAAAGTTAAAGAAAAATATATTAATGATGGTATAGCTGAATTTTCAAAAAGAATGCAGGCTTTTGGAAAACTTTCAATAATTGAACTTAAAGAATTTGGAAACGATTTTGAAAGAGAACTTTCTATAAAAAAAGAAGCTGAAAGCATTCTGGCTACCCTTGAAAAAAAGAAAGGTTTTAATATTCTTCTTGATATTGGAGGAAAAAACTTTTCCTCTGAAGAAATGGCTCAGAAAATTGAAGATATTGGAATCAAAGGATTCAGCACTGTTAATTTTATCATTGGAGGCTCTTATGGTGTTTCTGATGACATAAGAAAAGTTTCTAATCTGTCTTTAAGTTTTTCCAAAATGACTTTCCCTCATCAGCTTATGAGGTTAATTCTTATGGAACAGATTTACAGATGGTTTAGCATTATAAATAATATAAAGTATCACAAATAAATTAGGAGGAGATTATGTATTCACCAGGAGAATTTTTTTATTACGAAGATCTTGGAACTGAATTTGAGGTTTTAGCAAATTTAACTTATGACCATGATGAGTATATCATCGTTGAAAACGAGGATGGAGACAGATATGTTTTCATTTCAAATGATGACGAGGAAGAAGTTGAGCTTATAGAAGATGAAGACCTTGCTGATGAAATTTTAGAATACTGGGAAGAGGAGTATCTTGACAAAGCTGATATAGGTGACTGGGACGAAGATGAATATTACGACCGTGAAGATCATGTTAATATAGATGACAAATTTGAAGACTACGATGAGGAATATTAATGAAAATAAATTTAATTATGGAATCTCATGAATTAGGTGGAAATCCTGATGTGAGAGCAGTCACTGCCATAAAAAAAACAGATGGAGATTCTGTTTCATACAAATTTATTGATGAACTTGGAAAAACTTCCATAGAAATATTTAAAAATTCTGCTATAATATCTAGAGAAGGTTCTGTAAAATGTTCTATGATTTTAAAAAAAGGGATAAATACTCCCTTTGATTATATTTCAGAATACCTTAATACATCTTTTGATCTTTTCACCAAAGAGTTTGAACTTTCAGAAAATGGATTTAAAGCTGTTTATGTAATGTATCAAAATGGCAATCTTATAAATGAAATAAAACTCTCTGTATATGAAAAATAAAAAAGGGGGCATTATGAAAAAACTTTTACTTTTAGCAGCTCTTGTCTCTTTGTTTTATGGTTGTGAAAATATGCCTACAGCCAACAAGGGATTTACAGTTCCTGCTTATCAGGAAAATACACTTGCACAGGAAAGTTTCTTTTTAAATGATTCAGGAACAGCATATCTTTTAGATATATTATCTCAAAATATAAAATCTAATGCTGTAAGAGAATATGAAAGTGGAAACTATTTTGATATTTATATGGGAGAATATCTTTCTGTTCCATGTACTGATGCTGATACTCCAGCTCTTATACTAGCACCAAATATACAGTCCTATGATGCTTTTATAAAAAATGGACGCTTCTATTTCAGAAGTCTTTACCAAGGAGTTTATACTTTCAGCCTTATTAAAGAAGGAGTAACAGGAAGAACTATTACTGTAAACAATAAATCAAAATATAAAATTTCTGAAAAAGATTTAAAAAATATAGTTTATACTGACTATAATAATAAAAACATTGATACTTTAAAAAACAGTGTCACTTTATTTAAACTTGTTTTTCCTGACAGTACAGATAATCAAGAAGCAGCTTCTTTACTTTTCAATCTTGCTGTTATAGATGGAAATGCAAATATAGTAAGAACAGAAAGTGCTTTTCTTGAGGAAAATTATCCACTTTCTTCTCAGGATAAAATGAGACTTATAGCAGGAAAAGAAAAAACTTTAGGAAATGATTATAACCTTTCTGATAAGTATCTGGACTTTAACAGTAACTCTCCAGAACTTAATGATTATGTTATGAGAAACATTATAAAAAGAAGCAATCCTACAAACAATGAACTTCTTTTCCTTGAAAATGTCTATGCAGCAAGTCCTACAAAAGATCTTGCTGATATAATTGGAATGTTATACTTCAGAGCTGGAAATGTTATAAAAGGAACTCACTATTCTAATTCAACGAACGGAGTACTTCCTTCTCCTTTAAATAATTCTCTTATTACAGGAAACGAAAATAATATTCAAGGAGAGAATTCTGGAGAAACAACAGAAGAAAATTTAGGTTATTCTGATTTCCTTAATAATTATCAAAATGGAATTTCATATTATAAAGATGGAAGCTATGCTGAAGCAATTCTTCTTCTTGAGAAAAGTGCATCTGCTGAAGGAGATTTCAGAGAAAAAGAAAATATTCCTTTCTATCTTGGAGATTCATATATGATGTCAGGAAATTATGAAAAGGCTAAAGAAAATTTCCTTTTTCTTAAAAATACAAATGAATTTTTTCCTGAAGCTATGTATAAATTAGGAGAGCTTTATTATAAAAACGGAGAAAAAGATTTAGCAATTAAAACTTTTGAACAAAACAGAGATAACTTCCCTGGAACTGTATGGGGTAGAAAAAGCAGTATTTATCTATTAAAATTAAAATAATTATTTAAAATATAAAATTTGGAAGGAGAAATTATGAAAAGATATGCAGATATGGTCGCTGAAGACCGTCTTATTGCTGAACAATGGGACAAAATCAGAGAAATAAAAGAAATGGGATTTGATCCTTTTGGAAAGAAATATGATAAGAAACATATGATTGCTGATCTTCTTGCACATGAAGTTACAGGAGAAGACGACACTACTGAATTCCAAACTGCTGGAAGACTTATGGCTTTCAGAATTCAAGGAAAAGCAGGATTCGTAAGACTTGAAGATATGAGTGGAAGTATTCAGTTATATTTAAGAAAAGATAATCTTGGAGAAGAAATATGGGCTCTTGTTAAAAAATGTGGAACAGGAGATATCGTAGGAGTAAAAGGAACTCTTTTCATTACAAAAACTGGAGAAAAAACTCTAAGAGTAAATGAATTTACTCTTCTTTCTAAAAATGTAAGAGCTCTTCCTGAAAAATTCCATGGACTTACAGATGTAGAAACTAGATACAGAAAAAGATATGTAGACTTAATAATGAACAGAGAAGTTAAAGATACATTTATAAAAAGAACTAGAATTGTTACTGAAATCAGAAACTTCTTAAATGCAAAACACTTCTTAGAAGTGGAAACTCCTATGCTTCATCCAATCGTTGGAGGAGCTGCAGCAAAACCTTTCATAACTCATCACAATGCTCTTGATATGGAATTATATTTAAGAATAGCTCCTGAGTTATATCTTAAAAAACTTATCGTTGGAGGATTTGACAGAGTTTATGAAATGAACAGATGTTTCAGAAATGAAGGAATTTCTACAAGACACAACCCTGAATTTACAACAGTAGAACTATATATGGCTTATGCTGATTATGAAACTATGATGGACTTAACAGAAGAAATCATACAACATGTTGCTAAATCTGTTCTTGGAACTTTAACTGTTGAATACAATGGAAAAACTTTAGATCTTGGAAACTTCAAAAGAGCACATATGGTTGACTTAATAAAAGAATATACTGGTGTTGACTTCTGGAAAGAAATGACATTTGAAGAAGCTAAAGCAATAGCAAAAGAACATCATGTTGAAGTACTTCCTCACATGACAGGAGTTGGACATATTATAAACCAATTCTTTGAAGAAAAATGTGAAGAACATTTAATTCAACCGACATTTGTTTACGGTCATCCAGTTGAAATCTCTCCTCTTTCTAAGAGATTCCCTAATGATCCAAGATTTACAGAAAGATTTGAGCTTTTCATTGATGTAAGAGAATATGCAAATGCATTCTCTGAGCTTAATGATCCAGCTGACCAAAGAGGAAGATTTGAAGCTCAAATTGAAGAAGCTATGTTAGGAAACGATGAAGCTACTCCTGAAATTGATGACGATTTCGTTGAAGCTCTTGAATGTGCATTACCTCCTACAGGAGGACTTGGAATAGGAATTGACAGACTTGTTATGCTTCTTACTGGAAGCCCTACAATTAAAGATGTTATCCTTTTCCCTACATTAAAAAAACAAAACTAATTTAAATTAAAAAGACTGATGCAGAAATAAATAATTTTTTCTGCTCAGTCTTTTTTTATTTTTATTTTTATTTTTATTTTCCAAATGTTCCATTCTTCTCTTGCTGAATAGAAAGTTCTAAATAAGTTCTTGCAGCTTTTTTATATTTTTCTGTAAGTTCTCTATCCTCTATTATACTATCATCACTTTTTTTTCTAAGAACTCCCTCTATATTTATTCCATCAATATAAATATTTTCTTTATCTATAATACCTATAAAGTTATTTTCCACAACATAGGCAAATCCATCTTTATTTTCTTCAGAAAGTAAATCTTTTCCCCATGCTGAATGAATATAGTCTCCTCCAAGAAGCCCCATTATTGTAGGAAGAAGGTCAAGCTGAGAACCAGCCTTATCAATTATTTCATGTTTAAGCTGTCCTCCTGGTGTCCAAATTACAAGTGGATTAGAAAACTTTTTCCAGTCAATTTCAATAGCCTTTCTTCTATTTTCTCCATGGTCTGCTACAAAAACAAAAATTGTATTTTTTGCCCACTCCTTATCCTTCACAGCATTTACAAATCTTCCAATTGAATAATCTGCAAATTTAAAAGCATTATATCTTTCATAGTCAGGATAATCTTCTTCTGTAAATTCTTTGAAATTCTCATCTATATCAAATGGTGCATGATTACTTAAAGTAAAAACTTCAAAGAAAAAAGGCTGCTTAAGTGTTCCTAGATATTCTGCTGCTCTGTCAAAAAGCTTGTCATCAGGAACTCCCCATTTTATAGTTCTCTCTTTCTTAGAAAAATTATCTCTTGAAACAAAATTTGTTATTCCATTTGTTTCAAAGAATCCTTTCATATTATCAAATTCTATATCTCCTCCATACATAAAATGTGCTGAGTATCCTCTTTCTTTAAGAATCTGAGCTAAAGAAACAAAAGGCTTTTGTCCTACAGGTTTCTTTAAAATAGATTTCCCATACTGTGAAGGAAAACCTGTCAGAACTGATAAAATACCTCTATTAGATCTGTTCCCATTAGAAAAGAAATTTGTAAATAAAACTCCCTCTTCTGCAAGCTTATTATAATTTGGAGTAAGATCTGGACTTCCTCCTAAAGCTCCTACAGTATCTCCCATAAAACTTTCCATAAGAACTATAACAACATTATAGTTTTTTACTTCTTTTCCCGTTTTCGTTTCTCTTAAAAGTATATTTTTATCAGAAATAAAATTATCTTTTTCTGTTCCTATATATTCTCTCATATTATTCTTCAATTCTTTAGAAGTGAAAATTTTACTTATATTAGATTTTCCATTTCTTCTATCTTTTCTTGCAAGATCCATTGATTTTCCTAAAGCAAATACTCCATTTATAGCTGTTTGATTAGCAAAACTGTATTTGCTGAAATAAGCTCTTCCCCAGTTAAGTGTGCTCTGAGAAAATCCTCCTCTTGCACCAAAAACAGATAATATCCCAACAAGAAATATTGTTCCTATATCATTAAAAAAAGTTATTCCTTTTTCTCTGTCTTTGTAAACATCATTATTAAATGCTTTTAATGATATATATAAATAAATTCCTTCTATAATTATAAAAATTAAAAGTATAGAAAAAATATTATAGTCACCATATAATACTGTATTTCCTATTTCATCCATATGGTCTGTATAATCAAAGATTGTAGCATTAAGATGAAAATTAAAAGCTCTGTAATACTCTATATCACTAAGAAGAATAAAAAATATTATTGAAGATACGAATATTTTATAAATATTTACTATAATTTTTCCTATTATCCCTAGCCATATCACTCTTAAAAAACTATAAATTAAAAGAAAAATTAAAAGAATTCCAATATAATAACATGTAACTGAATTGTCAAATATCCAACCATATAAAAAACTTTTTCCTATAATTGATTTTGGGATTCCAGCTGTTCCCTCTCTGTTAAAAAATATAAACAATCCTCTGCAAATTCCCATAAGGAAAATAAGTGTAAGATATTCCTTCAGCAAATATTCTCCCATTTTTATATGTTTCATAAAACCTCCCAAATATGTAAAAACTTATAACAGTTTATTATATCACATTTGGTACACTTTAGTAATTTTTATTGTAAAAACATTGACACCTTGCTAATAAAGGTACTATAATAGCAAAGTATTATTATTAAAATACAACTAATAAAAATTTTGTAAAAAATAAAGTTTTAAGAAATTGAAAGAGCTTTCAGAGTGTAAAATTTTATTTTTTACAAAAAAGGAAAGGAATAATTTATGTTTAAACAATTTTTAATTCTGCTAGTTATAAACTTTGCAGGAGTTATTATTCAGAATCTTTTCCATCTTCCCCTTCCAGGTACGATTTTGGGAATGCTTATTCTTTTTATTCTGCTTTGGACAAAAGTTCTTAAAGTTGAAAGTGTGGAAAAAGTATGTGATTTTCTTATACTTAATATGATTATATTTTTTCTTCCTCCTGCTGTAGAACTTTTAGAATACATGACACTGCTTAAAACAGGATTTTTCAAAATCCTTATTCTGTTAATTGTTACCACTGTTATCACTATGGTAGTCACAGGAAAAACTGTTGAATACTGCATAAAAAAAATGGAGAAAAAATAATGGATATATCAATTTTAAATACACCACTTTTTGGATTAATTCTTACAATATCTGCTTTTCATATAGGACTTTTTGTTTTCAAAAAAACTAAATTTCCTATTTTTAATCCTTTACTTATAGGAATTGTAATTGCAATGGGAGTTATGTCTTTCTTTAATATTCCTCTTGATTACTTCAGAAGAGGGGGAGACTATATGACATTTCTTCTTGCACCTGCTACAATTTCTTTAGCTCTTCCTCTTTACAAGCAGCTTGATAAACTAAAACAGAACTTCCTGCCTATAATAATAGGTTCTCTTGTTGGAGCAGCTACTGCAATAGTATCAACTATACTTCTTGGAAAGCTTTTAGGAATAGATAAATTACTTCTTGTTTCTTTTATGCCTAAATCAATAACTACACCTATAGGAATTGAACTTAGCAAACTTCTTGGAGGAGTTCCCGCAATTACAATCTTTGCAATAATTGTTACAGGAATAGTTGGAAATGTTCTTGCACCTGCTGTATGTAAATGTTTTAAAATAAAGCATCCAGTGGCAAAAGGAATAGGAATAGGAATTTCAAGCCATGCTGTAGGAACTTCAAAAGCTTTGGAAATGGGAGAAGTGGAAGGAGCAATGAGTGCTCTTTCAATAGTTGTTTCAGGAATTATTACATTCCTTATAGCACCTTTATTTATCTTTCTTATTTCATAAAACTTTTAATAATACAAAAAAAGAAACTGAAAATTCAGTTTCTTTTTTATTAATATCTTTTAATTAATATTTTATTAAAGCTCTACTCTACTACTAATGTTCCATTTTTAATTCTAGAGATAACAAATTGGTGAGCATCTACAATTGCATTTGTATATGCAAATTTAGTTTCCCCTTCAAACATTCCATTAAGAAGAACTTGAGACTGCTCTTCAGCATTTGCCTCTAAAGTTTCTAAATCTATTTCACCTCTTTTGTATTCTTCTACTAACGCATCAAACATTTTATCAAAAGTTTCTTGATAAACTTGCTCTGCTATATTTTCAAAGTTCATATTTCACCTCACTAATTAATTTGCAAATTTATATAAATTTATATACTTCTTATGTAAAAATAATAACATTTTTTACTCATTTTGTCAACTTTTAATTATTTAATATTGTTAATAAAAAAGCCGGCATAAAAGCCGGCTCTAATTTATATTTTATTATTTTCCGAAGTATCTGTTTAATAATCCAGTGAAAGCTTTTCCGTGTCTAGCTTCGTCTTTAGCCATTTCATGAACTGTATCATGGATAGCGTCAAATCCTAACATTTTTGCTCTCTTAGCAATATCAAATTTACCAGCTGTTGCTCCATATTCAGCTTCAACTCTAGCTTTTAAGTTTTCTTCTGTAGAAGCACTTACACATTCTCCTAATAATTCAGCAAATTTTGCAGCATGTTCAGCTTCTTCAAAAGCTATTCTTTTGTAAGCTTCTGCAACTTCTGGATATCCTTCTCTGTCAGCAACTCTTGACATAGCTAAGTACATTCCAACTTCTGTACATTCTCCTTCAAAGTTTGCTCTTAAACCAGCGATTATTTCTTCATCTCCACATTCCATTCCTTCACCGATTTTATGTTCAGTTGCCCAGATTTTTTCAGCTCCTTCAACTATTTCTTCCCATTTATCTGGTCCTACACCACATACAGGACATTTTACTGCACCTTCGTTAATTATTTCTCCACATACTTTACATCTAAATTTTTTCATAATTCTATCCTCCGTACTTTAAAAAAATAATTTGTAATCATTTCAATTATGTTTTAAGTATAGCACCTTTTTTGTATCTTGTCAATAGAAAAATATATTTTTTGTCTTATTTTATTTTTCACATTTTCTTTAAAATGAAAGGTTATTTAATGACACATAAAAAAATAAAACTGAAAGACAAATTTTTAAATTCACCTTTCAGTTTTTTAATATTATTTATTTTTTTTTGCTTTTCTTTTACAAGGACCATTTTCAATAGCCACAAGATCTTCAAAAGTTACTGCTGCAAACTCATCAAACAATACCTTTTTAATTCTTTCCATTGTTGTATGAATAGCACATCTTCCAGATTTAAAACCACAGATTTCATTGCTGGCAACACAATCTTTAAAATCCATAACCTCTACTATATTCATAACATCAAGAAGAGTAATTGTCTTTCTGTCACGCTCAAGACAGAACCCTCCTCCAATTCCCTTTTTAGAATTAATTATTTTCCCATCAACAAGTCTTGTTAAAATTCTTTTTCCAAGATTTTTAGGTATTTCATTTATTTCTACAAGTTCATCTCCGCTGAATCTTTTGTTATCTCCTTGATTCATACTTAAGAATAAAACTATTCTAAAAGCATAATCTGTCTCTTTAGTTATCTTCATAAAACTCTCCTTCATCTCAAAAAAATACTTATACCATAATATAATTTTAGTATACTATGTTATTTGTAAAAAGTAAAATATTTATTTTATATTTTATTCTCTTTTTTCTCTTCATTTCCTTCTCTTAAAAACAAAACTGGAAAATAAAATTTTTTATGTAGAAAATTTTATTTTCCAGCCTCTTATTGTATTAACTTTTCTGTTATATTACTTCATTTGTTTTAAAACTTCTTTATACTGAACTTTCATCATTTTTAAAGTAGCTTTTTTAATTAGGTTATACCATTTAAGCTGCATTGCTTCTATACCTTTTAATGAATCAGTTAAAAGTCTTTTTAAAAAATCAAATTCTTCATAACTTAATTTTAATTCAGTTGTAGCTTTATTTTCACAAGCTGACTTCACATAATCAAAAAATGTAAGTACACCTTTCATTTGACTGTCTGCATAAGTTTCTGAAAATTGTTTCTTTATATCTGTCATAAATCTTACTAAGAATTTCTTATGATTTTTTTCCAGCTTTACAGAATATTTTCTTTTTCCCTTCCCTATTTTTTGTAAAAGACTCATCATTCCCATCATTGATGACATACTGTTCATTTCCATAGGATTTAATTTCTCTGGATTTACTCTTTGCCCTTTCATTATAACCTCCGACTTTATATTTTACCTATTATCATTTCTATTTTTTCCTGAGATATAGCCCCTTCTCTCAGTATTTTTATATTTTCACTGCTCATATCTATGATTGTAGAAGCTGTTCCTATAGGACATTTTCCTCCATCTACAATTATATCAACTCTTTTTTTAAATTCCTCATCAAGTTCTTCATAAGAACGAGGTGTTGCTTCTCCTGAAATATTAGCACTTGTTGTAGGAAGGATTCCTCCTGCACTTTCTATTATTTTAAGTGCTGTTTCATGATTAGGCATTCTTACTCCTACTGTTTTTCCATTTGAAATCATTATAGGAGGAACTATATTCTTACTTTCAAGAATTATTGTAAGGCCACCAGGCCAAAACTCTCTGATAAGTTTTTCAATTTTTTCTCTGTTTTTCTCATTTATAAAAGCTATATCTTCTATTTTATCAGCACTGCTTACTAGTGCTATAAGAGGAGATGAAAAACTTCTGTCTTTAGCTTTATAAATATCTTTTATAGTTTCTTCATTAGTTATTACTCCACCTACTCCATAAACAGTATCTGTAGGATAAATAATAAGTTTTCCCTCTTTTAATTCAGTTCCTAATTTTTTATAATCTATTTCGTTATTTTTCATTTTCCACCTTCATTTAAAAATACAGCTGTGAATAAATGTAACTTCAAAATATTTTAACATAAAATAAAATAAAAAGCTAGTCTAAAGACTAGCTTTTTCATATAATTTCTTAGTTTTATGCTTTTTAGATATTTTCAAAGCTTTCAAATAATTCAGATACAGATTCGTGATTTACGATTCTTTTTATTGCTTCTGCAAATAATCCATCAACTGATAAAACTTTAATTTTATCTATTTTCTTTTCTTCAGCAAGTTTTATTGAGTCAGTTATGATTACTTCTTTTACTGAACAATCTTGTAATCTTCCAACAGCAGGCCCTGAAAGAATAGCATGTGAACAACAGATGTAAGATTCTTTTGCTCCTCTTTTCATAATTGCTTCTACTCCGTTTACTATAGTTCCAGCAGTATCAATCATGTCATCAATGAAAATAGCAGTTTTTCCTTCTACATCTCCTATAAGGTTCATAACTTCTGACATATTTGGTTTTGGTCTTCTTTTGTCAATAATAGCAATTTTACAGTCAAGCCATTCAGCTAATTTTCTTGCTCTTTTTACCCCTCCGATATCTGGAGAAACAACTACAACATCATCTCCAGTAAGACCTTTATTGATAAAGTATTTTGCTAGTAATGGTAATGCTTGTAAGTGGTCTACAGGAATATCAAAGAATCCTTGAATCTGATCAGCATGTAAATCCATTGTTACTATTCTGTTTGCTCCAGCTTTTGTTAAAAGGTTAGCAACTAATTTTGCTGTAATTGGTTCTCTTGGGCTTGATTTTCTTTCTTGTCTTGCATATCCATAATATGGAAGCAATACATTGATTGTTTTTGCTGATGCTCTTTTTAATGCATCAATAAAGATTAAAAGTTCCATTAAGTTTTCATTTACTGGTCCAGAAGTAGGTTGAATAACAAATACATCTCTTCCTCTTACAGTTTCGTCTACTCTTACATAAACTTCTCCATCTTTAAATCTTACGATTTGCACATCTCCTAAAGCTAAATCAAGTTTTCTAGCTATTTTTTCAGCTAGTTCTACATTTGATGTTCCTGAAAAAATTTTAACTTCTTTCATTTCCATTTTTTGCATTTTTTTTATTTCCTCCATTCAAATTTAATTATTTGCTTACTTCTTTCAACTGCAAGAGCTCTTGGAGCTACATCTTTTGTTATTACAGAACCTGCTCCTGTTATTGCCTTGTCTCCTATATTTACAGGAGCCACAAGCATTGTATCACTTCCTATAAATACATTTTCACCTATTACTGTATCAAATTTATTAACTCCGTCATAGTTACATGTTATTGTTCCTGCACCTATATTAGTATCTTTTCCTACTGTTGCATTTCCTAAATATGTAAGATGACCTGCTTTTACTCCATATTCAAGAGTTGATTTCTTAACTTCAACAAAGTTTCCTATATGAACTTTTTCTTTAAGATGAGATTTTGGTCTTAAATGAGCAAATGGTCCCATAGTAACTTTATCATCAACTATACTTTCTTCTATTACAGATGATTCTATTCTTATATCATTTCCCAAAGTACTGTCTATTATTCTTGTGCAGCCTATGATTTCACAGTTTTCACCTATTACTGTATTTCCCTGAAGCATTACAGTTGGATAAATAACTGTGTCTCTTCCTATTTTTACTGTTTCTTCTATATAAGTTGAAGCAGGATCTATAAGGATTACTCCCTCTTCCATAAGAGAAGTATTTTTTCTCTCTCTTAAAATTTTTGATGCTTCTGCAAGTTCAACTTTTGAATTTACTCCAAGTATTTCTCTGTTATCTTCAAGAACAAAACTTGCTACAGTTTTTCCCTCTCCTACTTGAATTCCAACTATATCTGTAAGATAATATTCACCTTTTTCATTATTATTTGTAACTTTTTTAAGAGCTGCAAAAAGTTCTTTAGCATTACAACAATAAACCCCTGCATTAACCTCTTTTATTTTTTTAGTTTCTTCATCAGCTTCTTTTTCTTCAACTATTGCTGTTACTTTTTCTCCATTTTTTACTATTCTTCCATATCCAAATGGATTTTCATATACAGATGTAAGAATTGTAGTAGCTACTCCAGATTTTTTATGAGCTTCATACATTGCTTTTAAAGTTTCATGTCTTAAAAGTGGAGTATCTCCATATAAAATCATTACATCTCCTTCATAATCCTTAAGAAGATTCTCTGCCTGCATTATTGCATGACCTGTTCCTAGCTGCTCTTCCTGAACTGCATATTTTATTTCCCCAAGTTCTTTTAATATTTCTTCTTTTTTATGTCCAAGAATTAATATATTTTCTTCTGTTCCTAATTTTTCTAGTTCATTTAAAATCTTTTTTACCATTGGTATTCCATTTACTTTATGGATTACTTTTGGAAGATCAGATTTCATTCTTGTTCCTTTTCCCGCTGCCAAAATAAGAGTTTTTAATTTCATAACCATCCTCTTTTCATGTAATTTTTACATTTTATTATATCATAATTTTTTACATATAAAAAGTATTATTATATGACCATTCTTTCAAAAGTTATTAAAGATTTTTAATTATCCATGAAGTTTTTCATAAGCTTCATTTATTTCTTTAAATTTTTTCTCATGATAATCTTTAACTTCCTGACTTTCATTTGCAAATCTATCAGGATGATGTTTTTTAGCCTGCTCTCTGTAAGCTTTTTTTATTTCATCTTGTGTTGCCCCAGGCTGAACACCAAGAATTGTATAATATTTACTTTTGTCCTCAAATGGATTACTGTATCCATTTCCACTGTTATTGTAATATCCTCCATTTTGATTATAATATCCACTAGACTGATTTCCTGAAGTATAGCCTCTGAAAAATTCTTCAAAATCTTGAGCATTTCCTGTTCTGTAATAATAAGTTCTAGTTCTTGAATATGGTTGTTTTTTATTTCTTAACATTACATAAACAAGATATATAAGTATTAAAGGGAAAAAAGTTACAACTATATATCCAAAGAACATAAATAAAACAGCTAAAACAAGCAAAGCTGGAATAAAAGTTACAGCTCTCTGAATTCCTGCAGAACCAGCTATTACAAAAAATAAAACTGCTGCTATTATTAACGCTAATTCCATTAATTCTCCTTTTTTAATTTTAAAATAATTTAATAAAAAAATAATAGAAAAGGGTAAAAAAACCCTCTCCTATTATTTTAATGTATATCACTATAAATTACAATCATTATTTATTTTTTCTTTCATTTCTGTAATTTTTTGTTTTATTTCTTTATCTCTTGGATCTATTTCGTAAGCTGCTGTATACTCACGAAGAGCTTTCTGAAATCTTCCCATATCTTCATATTTCTTTGCAAAGTCAACATGGATATTATAAATATCCAAATTATTAAATATAGCAAGATCATAATATTTTATTGCTTCCATAATTCTTCCTGTTCTTGAATAAGCATTTCCTAGAAGGAAACATACAAAAGACGGCTCTTTTAAAAGAAAAATTGCTTTGTTAAAATTTTTTATTGCCTCTTCATATTCTTCAAGTTCATAATTAAGAAAACCTAAAAAAGCAAAATTATCTCCATTTCCTGGCTCTAACTCTGTAAGTTTTTTATAAATAACCTTAGCATTTTTACAATTTCTTTTATAATAAACTAAAGCTCCAAGCTCTTTTAAATATGTAAGATTTTCTGGTTCCATCAGAAGAGCTACCCTTAATTCAGCTTCTTTTCTGCTTAAATCTTCATCATTATTATACTGTCTAAATATTTCTGTTCTTAGCATTTTTTTCACCTTCTGTTCCTCTGAATCTTAAAAGGATTATATCATACTTTAATTTATTTTTTAATCTTTTATGCCTTTTTTTTACTTTTTGAACATTATTTTTATTTTTTTATAGAATTTTTACTCTTATTAAGGTATCTTTTGTTTTCTTTATATACATATTTTAATTTACAAACTATTATACATCTAACTGTTCAGGAAAATAAAAAATCGGCGTTACAATACACCGATTTTATAATTTTACTTTTTAATTATGCCTGAGGTTTTTCAGAAGCTTCCTCTTTCTTTTCTTCAGGTTTTTTAGGAAGAGGATTTCCAAACATCCATTCTATTTGTCTTCTTAGACCTATAAGATCATATTCTTTTCCATCAACAACAATTTTATCTCCTTCAGGAATAGTTATATATCCCTCTTCTACTGGAGCGTTTTTATCAAGATTATGTTGAATTTTTATTTTTCTGTCAAGTCCTGCTGGTGTAAATTCAG
This sequence comes from Fusobacterium perfoetens, assembly GCF_021531595.1. Lineage (NCBI taxonomy): Bacteria > Fusobacteriati > Fusobacteriota > Fusobacteriia > Fusobacteriales > Fusobacteriaceae > Fusobacterium > Fusobacterium perfoetens. Next base: position 141,335 of record NZ_JADYUD010000002.1, on the reverse strand, counting down.
TTTTTACTAATTTTATAACATCATCTGCTGCAAGAATTTTTTCAACCATCTCTGGAGTAAATTGTCTTTGAGGTGGATAATCTGCTATAAATAATGTGTGAGAAGATATAAATTTACATTTTCCATCTGCTGTTTTTTCAAGAACATCTATTGTATATCTTCCTCTGTCTTTTATTAAAATATTTTCAAGGTCAAGAATTTTCTTTCCTACTCCAAATGGATCAACCATAGGAACAAATTCTCCTTTTGTTATAAGATCGTCATTAACACCATTTATTCTTACTTCAAAAGCTGTAGGCTTAACTATTCCTTCTATTGTCACTACTATTGACATATGTCTCATAGGAACTGGGAACATAGGCTGTATCATATTATCAAAAGAACCATAGATATCAACTGCCCCTCCCATCTGTTGATTCATTTGTGCTTTATATGCAACTACTATGCTTTTTACTGTCATTATGTTTTCCCCCTGTCTTGTTTTCATATTTCTCTTTTTATAATAGCATATTTCAACTAGAATTGAAATATATTTTTCCTAATTGTCTCTATTTCCTATGAAATCTGCAAGCTCTATAAGAATCATTCCTCTTTCTTCTGAAAAGTTTTCTTTTATTATACTTTTTGCTTTTTCTATAATTTCATTAAGAAGTTTTTTACTTTCTTCCATTCCAATAAGAGCAGGATAAGTTGATTTTTCAAGTTCTGCATCGCTTCCAACTGGTTTTCCAAGCTTTTCAAAATCTCCTTCAACATCAAGAATATCATCTTTTATTTGAAAAGCAAGCCCTATTAAATCAGCATATTCTTCTAATTTCTCTCTTATCTCTTTTGAAGCATCTCCTATAATACAACCTATTTCTATAGGAAGTCTTAAAAGTTTTCCTGTTTTATTTTTGTGAATATATTTTAAAGTTTCCATATCAACTTTTTTTCCTTCACTTTCAATGTCAATCATCTGTCCACCTATCATTCCATTTATTCCTGCATAGCTTGAAGCAAGTCTTACTATTTCAACTATTTTTTTATCAGATATAACCCCTTCATTTTTTTCTGTAAAAACATTGAAAGCATGAGTAAGAAGAGAATCTCCTATTAAAATTCCTTCTGCCTCTCCAAATTTTTTATGAGTTGTAAGCTTTCCTCTTCTATAGTCATCATTGTCAAGAGCTGGAAGATCATCATGGACAAGAGAATAAGAATGTATCATTTCAAGTGCTGCCCCTGAAGGAAGTCCAAGTTTTTCATCTTTTCCTAAAAGATTAAGTGTCATTAAAATAAGAACTGGTCTTATTCTTTTCCCTCCATTAAGAACTGCATACTTCATTCCTTCTGCTATTGCATAAGGATAGTCAAATTCTCCTAAATAACTATCTATTGTTTTTTCTACAAGTTCTTTTTTTTCTTTAAGATATTCTTTTAACATCTTATACATCTCCCTCTTCAAAAGTTATTTCTCCATCATTTTCTGAAACTTTTATTATTTTTCCTTCTGCTCTGTCAAGAATTTCTGATGAACTTTTTATAAGCTTCATAGCCTTTTCATACTCTTTTATTGAATTTTCAAGAGAAAGCTCTCCTGATTCAAGTTTTCCTATAATTTCATCTATATTTTCCAGATTTGTTTCAAAATCCCCTATTTTTTTCATATCTGCCCCTTATTCTTTTTTAAATATATTTTTCTATATTATAGCTGTTCCTTTATTCTTTTTCAAATATAAATGCAAAAACAAAACTCAGCCTCGGTTTTAACACCAAAGCTGAGTTCTGTTTTTATTAAGGATTTTATTTGGGTGCTTATTTATAAACTAGAATTCATATCTAAATCCTAAGTTAGCCTGCCATTTATTGTCAACTGTTGCTTCTCCTGTTTTTTGAACATCAACATATACATTCATATTTTCAACAAATCTGTAGTTTACTCCAACTCCAAATTCTGCCCAAGTATCTCCTAAGTCTTCAGAAGTTCTTTCTAATGCTCCATCTTTTTCATATTCTGTGTCAATATCTCCTTGGAATTCTTTTACAAGAGCTGCTCTTGCATAGATATTTCCTTTATCGCTGAATTTATATCCAACTGATGTTCCAACATTTCCTACTAGAGAATACATTGTATCTTGATGAACATCTACTCCTGCACTTGTTGTATAAGTTGTGTCCTCTACTCTTCCAAGAGTTAATTCTACACTTGGTTCAAGGAAGAATTTATCGTTTAAGTCAAATCTCTTTCCATATTGTCCACTTAAACTTGTTCCCCAGTTATTGTAATCTCCTGATTGAGATTTATTTCCATCTTTGCTTGTTACATCAAATTTATTATGAAGTCTGCTTTGTTTTAGTACTACATCTGCAAACTGTCCATCATTATTAAGCCATGTTGCATAGATTCCTGCACCAACTGAATAGTTTTCTCCATGTCCTAAAGCATAATCTGTTTCTCCATCAGTATAGCTTACTAATCCTCCAACAAACATTACACCATTATCAACAGTATATTTTTTATCATATCCAACTTGGTAAGTTTGATAATCATTATCATATTTACTTCCATTTTCAATTTTACCAGTATAAACTCTTGACCAAACTCCATGTTCTCCAGTAGAATTTCTTAATTCTCCCATTCTTTTATTTAGAGAGTTCATTTCTTGTCTCCAAGTTAAAAGATTGATTGTTGCAAGGTCTCTTATTCCTTCAACCATTGAGTTAAGTCCTGTATAAGTTACATTTTCTACTTTACTTCCATCTTTATTAATTGTAATATCTGCTTCATATCCACCAGAAACAAATCCTTCATCAAGAGCTGCTGTTCCTGTTATTTTACTATCTGTATCAGTAGTTTCTATATTTTTTGCTAATTCTTCAAAATATTTTTGAGCCTTATCTCCATTTGCTTCAACAGTTCCACTATTTTTAAAGTTAACATCTAATTTTACATTTTCTTTTTCTATATTATCTATTGTAACTTTTCCTGAAGTTGCTTTTCCTGTTGTTTCATCAATAACAGCAGCCATATTTACAGTTCCACCATTTCCTAATAAAGTTCCAACTGAAATATTATTATCTACAGAATCATTATTAATTATTCCATTGTTTAAAGTTAAATTTGTCACAGAACTGTTTCCTGTATTATTCCAAGTTGCTCCATTGTCCATTCCAATATTAACAGTTCCATCAGCATCATTATCTGTAATAGTTCCTGTTATAAAAGAATCAGATGTAGAAAGATTTACTGAAATAGTTCCTTCTGTTTCAGCATTAACATTTCCTGTTATTTGAATAACTTTATCTTTTCCTAATATATCAATCTTTCCACTATTAGAAGAACTTAAAGCATAAGAATCATTATTTCCTTTTACTTCTATTATAGTATTTCCATTTAAAGTTGTTTCGCCATATTTTCCTGTAGATTGAACTCCAACAGCCTGTCCTGTTTTAGATGTTGCTAAAATATTTAAATTTTCTCCTATTGAAACTTTTCCATCATCTGTACTAGTAACACTATCATCAGCAATATTTACAATACCTCCTGAGAATCCAGCGTTTGCTTGAACAACAATATCAGCAGAACCATTTAATTTTATATTACCATTAGCATCAGCATATTCTGATAAATAAAGTCCATAAGTATTTGAATTAGAATTATTACTATTATTTATTACTCTAATATTTATCTTTGTACCTTCATCACTAGTTATTTTTCCTGAATATTGACTATTTAGAGCCATAGCAGTTTGTACATTATTAGCATTAATAAAAATATTTGTTTCTTGTCCTTTAAAATTAAAAACAACTGGTTCTCCACTTGCAGAAAGTCCTAAAATATGTCCTCCATCATCTGTTTTTGTAGAATTTACAGTGAATGTTGTGCTATCTCCATTAAAATTTACTATTGTAGCTGGTTGCCCTTTATCACTTTCTCCATTAATTATATAAGTTTCTCCAAAGGAATTAGAATTTATTGTTAAATTTACATTTTTATTAAAATCAACTGTTCCTTTATTATTATAAATCCCTTGAACCATATTAGCACTACTAGTTATATTCATTGCAAAATTACCGTTAAAAGCAGTTTTTCCATCTGAAGAACTTTGCTGAATTCCCATTACTCTTTGCCCATTGCTACTATTTAATACTAAATTTACATTTCCATCAACAGTTGTACTTCCCCCAGACCAAGTATCAAAACCAATTAAATAATCATTATTGCTACTTAAACTTCCTGTTATATCACTTTTTATATTTAATTGATTCCCCCCATTATTTCTTATTCCTACAACTCTTATCCCATCATTCGGAGCAATAATATTAAAATTAATTTCACTAGCTGTAATATTAGCATTTGCCTTTCCATTTAAAGTTATTCCATATAATCTTTGTGGATTTGTAACTTCAGAGTCAGTAACTATATTTATTTTTCCATCTGTTGTTAAAGTTAAAGTTTTTCCTGCTTCAGCACCAAGAGTCGTATATCTATTATTATTTTCAGCTGATACAGAAGTATTAACTTCAACTGTTATATCTCCTGTTTTTTCTGCTGTTATATCTTTATCTTTAGCATAATAGTCTGCTTCAGCAAATGCCCCAGTCCCCATAATCATAAAAGCAACCACAAATCCCATTGTGATTTTCACTTTTCTTTTAAGAAATCTTTTAAGTGAATTTTCTACATAATTTTTTCCCATACCAAAATCCCTCCTGTAAATTCTTTCTTTTTTGACCTCTTTTTTGACCTTTCAAAAGTAATTACAATATTTTATCCCCCCTTTAATATTGTATAATTACTTTTAAATTTTTCTACATCTTGGAGATATGGTAATTGGACTTTTTTTCTATTACTTTTATATGCAAGAGTAATAAAAAAGCAGTCTGATTCAAGGGGAAATCAAACTGTTTAATTAGTTAAAATTATTTATACTATTTTTTGTAAAATTCACTCTATATTTTTTAAATATATTCAATTCAAGTATAGTCCTGCACTTTTTAAATGTCAAGCACTTTTTTTCAAATCTAAGTTTTTTAAAATTCTTAAAATTTTTTTATAATTTTTTTTATTTCAAATTTTTTCTTGTTTTATAAATGTTCACTTTTTGAAATTGGTGAATTCTTGTGCAAAATAAGGCGTTTTGTGTAAATTTTGACCGTTTTTATTTTTGACTTTTTTAACAATTTTTTATATAATTCATTAAAAATATTTATAACCTTACCCCATGAAAAATCTTCAAGGGGGTAATGAAAAAATTTCATGCCCCCCTATGAAAAATTTTCATACCAAAGATCATTCTAGTAATAATCATACTAGTAAAATCATAAATAAATATATAAAGGGCATGTCCCAAAAACTCATATGACATTTTGTCATAACCCTCACGACAATTTGTCATGCCCCTCATGACAAAATGTCATGACAAAGATTATTCTATAATAGATTACTCTATAGTTGATTATATATATTTCTCTCACAAGAAAAAATTCCCCATGAAAAATTTCTTCATGTCTGCTGTATCTTACAAAATATTTTTTAGAATTACTAGCAGTTTTGTTTTTTATAATTTTTTACTAAAAAATAAAAAAAACTGCCATCTTTACTTTGACAGCAGTTCTAAAATTATTTATTTTTTTAATTATTTTGCTGATTTTTCTTGTTCTTCAATTAACATATTAATTTCAGCTATAACTGCATCTGCATTTAATCCATGAGCTGCAAGCCCTTCTCCTAATGTTTCTCCAGATGCTACCATACAACCAATGCATCCTAATCCATATTTTCTGAATATCATTCCTATTACTGGATATTGTCTTGCTGCTTCTAATATGTTGCTATCTTTAGTTACCATCTATAATCACTCCTTAAAATATTAATTTTATATTCTGTACTCTTAGTATATAAAACTTTTCTTTGTTTGTCAATTATTTATCTTTTTAATAAGAAATTATCTTCCAACTACATTAAGAAGATCGTGAACTCTTACAATACCTACAAGTTCTCCATCTCTCATTACAGGAAGAACAGAAATTTGACTTTCCCTATTTTCCATTACATCAAGTGCTTCTATTGCCATTATATTTTCTTCAACTTCTGTAAAGTTTTTAGTCATAATATCTTCAGCTTTAAGAGAGAAAAACTTCTCTTTATGAGCAAGGGCTCTTCTTAAATCTCCCTCTGTTATTATTCCTGTCATTTTTTCTCCGTCCATGACACACACAGCGCCAAGTCTTTTCTTCGTCATTGCAAGAATTATTTCATCTACACTTGAATCTTTTTGAACAAGAGGAAGTTCATCTTCTTTATGCATTACATCTTTTACTTTCATAAGAAGTCTTCTTCCAAGAGTTCCACCAGGATGATAAACTGCAAAATTTTCAGGTTTGAAATTTCTTTTTTTTATAAGAATCGCTGCAAGAGCATCTCCCATTACAAGAGTTGATGTTGCAGATGCCATTGGTGCAAGATTAAGAGGGCAGCCTTCTTTTTCTATTCCTATATTAAGAATATATTTTGCTGCTCTTCCAAGTGGTGAATTTTCATTTCCTGTCATAGCAACAAGAGAAGCACCTATTCTCTTTATAGATGGAAGAAGTGAAAGAACTTCTTCACTGTTTCCACTATTTGATATAGCTATAACAACATCTTCAGGAGAAATCATTCCCAAATCCCCATGAAGTCCTTCTGCTGAATTCATAAAAATTGCATGTGTTCCTGTTGAAGCAAGAGTAGAAGCAATTTTTTTCCCTATAAGTCCTGATTTTCCAATTCCTGTTATTACAACTTTTCCTTTGGAATTTAAAATAAGTTCAACAGTTTTTTCAATATTTTCATCTATTTTATCTCTTACTCTCTGCAGTTCTTTTATTTCTGAATCAAACAAATCTCTTGCTGATTTTATAGTATCCATTTTTTCCTCCCGATTTCAGATATATAAATATTATTTATTTTCAGATACAGCCTTTCTGAATGTTTTCTTTTTCTTTGATTTTGTCTTAAAAGTTCCGTTTCCTTTATTTTTATCAGAACTTTTTTTGACAGAAGATTTTATTTTCTTTGTTGTCTCTTTTATTTTTTCTTCTGCTTTTCTGGCTTTAGTTTTTTCCTTCATTACAGAATAACCAAAACTTCCTATAGCATTTTTTGTCATTGGAAAATATTCTCCATGACAATATGTTATAAGGTCTGCCCACTCAAAATGAATCTTTCCTTTTTCATCCATTAAATCTTCATTTACATGAGATGAAACAACCTCTGCTATAAATAAATCATGTGTTCCCAAAGGTATTATCTGTTTTACTTTACATTCTATGCTTACAGGACAGTCATCTATATAAGGAGAAGAAACTTCTTTTCCCTCTTTCATAACGAATCCCATCTCTTTTATTTTATCTACTGTTCTTCCTGAACGAACTCCACAAAAATCAACTTTTTTTACTAAATCTTTTCCTGGAAGATTTACAGTAAATTCCATACTCTCTTTTATATATTCATATGAAAGTCTTTCTGGTCTCACTGATATTGAAAGCATAGGAGGCTTAGTACACACTGTTCCTATCCATGCAACTGTAAAAACATTATCTTTACCCTCTTTGTTTCTGCTTGTAATAAGCACTGCAGGAACAGGATTAAGAATTACACTTCCTTTAAAATCAACTTTTTTTATTTCTTTCATTACTCTTCTATTCCCATTACTTCTCTTCTATATACTTTTAATGCTCTTCTTAAAACTATCATAGCATTTTCTATATCATCTACACTTGTACAGAAAGAAAATCTTATTTCTTGTTCTCCTTTTCCTTCTGTTTGATAGAATCCAGGCCCTGGAGCTATAAGTATAGTTTGATTATCATATGAATATTCTGTTAAAAGCCATTTAGCAAATTTTTCAGCACTGTCAACAGGAAGTTTTGCAAAAGCATAGAAAGCTCCAGCAGGTTTTGAACAAATTATTTCAGGCATAGTATCTAAATATGCAAAAAGAAGATCTCTTCTGTTTTTATATTTTTCCCTTACATCTTCAACATAACTTTCCATTGTATTAATAAGATTTGCTGCTGCATGTTGTTCTATTGTAGACACACAAAGTCTTGCCTGACAGAATTTTAATATCATAGCCATAAGTTCTTTATTTTTACTTGCAATAAGACCAATTCTTGCTCCACAAGCACTATAGTGTTTAGAAATACTGTCAAGAAGAACAACTCTGTTTTCTAAATCTTTTATATGAGTGAATGAAGTATATGGAGTATTATCATAAATAAATTGTTTATAAACTTCATCAGCTAAAATATAAAGATCATATTTTTTAGCAATTTCTCCTATCATAAGAATTTCTTCTTTAGTATATACTGTACCTGTTGGATTTGATGGATTTGAAAGAAGTATTGCTCTTGTTTTTGGAGTTATTAATTTTTCAATTTCTTCTCTTGATGGAAGATGGAAATTATTTTCTATTTTTGTTTCTATAGGATTTATTTCAGCTCCAGCAAAATGACAGAAACTGCTGTAGTTTGAGTAGAATGGCTCAGGAACTAAAACATTATCTCCTTCATTGCAAATAGCCATAAGTGTAAAAAATATAGCTTCACTTCCACCTTGAGTAATTAGTATATCTTCTTTATTGAAAAAAGTATCATTCTTTTTATAACTTTCTATAAAACTTTCTATTAATTTTTCAATTCCTCTTGAATCAGAATATTTTACAATTTTTTCACTATAATTATGAAGTCCTGTAAAAAATGTATCAGGTGTTACTATATTAGGTTGCCCTATATTAAGAGCATATACTTTTATTCCTCTTTTCTTTGCATCATCGGCCAGAGGAATCAATTTCCTAATTGGCGAATAATTCATTTCCATTGCTCTGTTTGATATATGCATTACCTTGTTCCTCCTTTAGATTTAATTTTTATATTTTAATATTTTTTATATAACAAAATTTTTGCCTATTTTGTAATTATACCACGAACATATTTAATAAAAAAGAGGTTTTTTATTAATAACTCTTTTCACTGAACATTTTATGTAACCTTCACAAAAGAATATTTCATATAAAATATTTTTTATTTGACTTTAAAATTTTCTTTACAGAACTTCTTATAATTGATATATTATTTAAAGTATTAGAAACAGGAGTGTGACAATGAGGAAATTTCTGACAATTTTTGTTGTATTTATATTAAGTTTTGGTTGCTTTGGAGCTTTTGATGAAAATATAGAAAAGATGATTATAAAAGAATTTGAAAGAAAATATAAGGATGATAACTTTTTTTGTGTTCAGTCTCCTTATTATGTTGAAGATGAAAACAGAAATATGAAAATAGTTGCAGCTGTATACAGTGAAAAACTTAATGAAAACAGAGATATTCCTATTGTACTTGAAATAAATTACCAAAAAAAAGCTGATATAAAAGAAAATTTAAAAAAAGATTATATTGAAACTGATGTTTACAATAGAAATATTAAATTCATAGAAGCAAGAGACAGAGTTGAAAAAACTATTGAAAAAATTATAGATGATCCAGCTACTGTGATTCTTGTTTATCCTGAAAATTCTTCAGATGAAATTGAAAAATTTTCCAAAAATGAAAAAAGCTTTTCAAAATATGATTATATAAAAGCTGTCAGTATTAATATAATTATTCTTACTGAAGATATAGATAAAATTGATATTGAAGAATATATAACAAACACTGAAGCTATCTCTCTTTTCCTTTTAGATGATATTAAAACTGTAGGAGAAGTTAAATTAAATATTATAGATAATTCATATTTTACTGAAACAACTGCAAAAAATAATATTTTGCACCGTATTCAAAGAAGTCTTTTCTATGCTGCTTTAAACGCAGAACCTACACTTAAAATTTTAGATAAAATAAATTCAAATGAAAAACTTTCATATGAAGATAAAGAATATCTTTTAAAAAGATTCAGAGATATTGAAAAAGATACTGATCAAATAGAAATTATTGTAAATAATGAAGATTATCTTAACTTTATAGAGCAAGAAAATACTATACAAACTCATAAGGTTGAAACTGATTCAACTGGTTATATTCCAAAAGTTAAAATTTATAAAAATAATCAATGGATTGAAAGCAGTAATTAAATTTTATACAAAATAGAGATGACTTACTAAAAATTAAGTCATCTTTTTTTATTTTTTTGATTGAAAAATATATACAACATTTGTAATTTGAACAAAAAACCTCTTATTTCCATCTTAAACTCCCGTTTTGTTGACTTTTATATTTAAAGTGCTATAATTGTTCTTGGGCTAAAAGATTAGTCTTTATTCTATTATTTATAAAAATTTTTGATATATAAAGGAGATGTTTATTTATGAACAAAGTAGCAGTAGTTATCGGTCTTTTAGTACTAGCATTGAGTTTACAAGGAAAAAACAGAACAGAAACAGTGAAAGCTGAAAATTATGGATTAAATATCAGTGGATATTCAAAAGAAAGCTTATCAGAAGTTGCAAGAGAAGCAACTATTCTTGAAAAAGTAGAATTTATGCCTTCTGCTGAATTAAGCCAAAAATAATCTACTAAAACATAAAGGAACTGCTTAGACAGTTCCTTTTTTATTTACAAAATTTTTATAAAATATAAAAAGAAAAATCATTAAAAATGATAGCTGTTCTGTAAATTTAAAGTTATTTTTTAAGCAATTTTTCATGATTAAAATAAAAAAAGAACAAAAAAGAATATTGCACCGAACAAATTCTAAAAACAAAAAGCCTTGTAATACAAGGCTTTTTTTAAATTACATATGTCTGAATAGGAACAAAAGAATGTTTTTATTGTTATCTACAAAACTCTTTGGGAAAGTGATATCATTAACACATACAAAATAAAGTTTCAACAAAAGGGGAGATGATAGATTATGATAAACATAAAAAAATTAGGAATTTTACTAGTGGGAGCTTTAATGCTTACTGGCTGTGGAGGAACAAAAGAAGAGAAAGTAAATGTAGGAATAACTCAAATTATAGAACATGCTGCTCTTGATGCAACAGTTGAAGGATTTAAAGAAGCTCTTAAAGATAAAGGATATGGAGAAGATAAAATTAATATAGAATATCAAAATGCACAAGGAGATTTCGGAACTGCACAAACAATAGCTTCTTCTTATGCTCAAAGTAAAAAAGATATTGTTCTTGCTGTTTCAACACCTTCAGCACAAGCAATGTATAATGCTTCTAAAGATATTCCAATTCTTATCACTGCTGTTACAGATCCTGTTTCAGTAGGACTTACTGGAGAAAATATTACTGGAACAAGTGATATGGCTCCTGTTGATAAACAGGTTGAACTTATAAATACACTTCTTCCTGAAACAAAAACAATCGGAGTTGTATACAATACAAGTGAAGAAAATTCCCTTGTTCTTGTTGAAAAATTAAAAGAAGAAAGTAAAAAATATGGTTATACAGTTATTGAAAAAGGAATAACAAATATTAATGAAGTAGGAAATGCTCTTGATGTTATTTTAAAAGAAATTGATGTTCTTTATACTCCTACTGATAATTTAATAGTTGCTTCAACACCTATAGTTTTAGAAAAAGCAAATGAAGCAGGGATACCTGTTATAGGATGTATTGATGATCAAATAAAACAAGGAGCTCTTGCTACTGAAACTTTAGATTATAAACAATTAGGATACCAAACAGGAGAAATTGCTGTAAGAATTTTAAATGGTGAAAAACCAAAAGATATTCCTGTTCAGACACTAAAAAATACAAAATTAATGATAAATAAGGCAGCAGCTGAAAGATTAAATATAGAAATACCAGAAAATTTAAAAGAAAGAGCTGAACTTATTTAAGATTTACAGAAGAGGGGGATTTACAGATGTTACTAGGAACTATAGAACAAAGCCTGATATTTGCCATAATGGTTATGGGGGTGTACATTTCATTTAGAATACTTGATTTTCCAGATATGACAGTTGATGGAAGTTTCCCTATGGGAGCAGCTATAGTTGCAAGCTGTCTTATAAAAGGAATAAATCCTGTACTTGCTCTTGCAATAGCATGTCTTGGTGGAGCACTTGCTGGATTTATAACAGGATTTATTCATGTTAAATTTAAAATTGCAAATATTCTTGCTGGAATAATAGTTATGACTGGTCTTTACAGTATAAATATAAAAATTATGGGAAGATCAAATATATCTTTATTCAAAACAGATCATCTTTTCAGTTCAGGAATAAAACCTATAATTATAATTGGGATTGCAGTAATAATCTGTAAAATCGTACTTGATTTTTTACTTAAAACAAAATTTGGATTTGTTTTAAAAGCTCTTGGAGATAATGAAACTCTTGTTGTTTCTCTTGGAGTAAATAAAGACAGATTAAAAATATATGGACTTATGATTTCAAATGCAATAGTCACTCTTGCTGGAGGACTTTATGCTCAGTATCAAGGATTTGCTGATGTGGGAATGGGAACAGGAATAATTGTTACAGGGCTTGCTTCAATAATAATAGGTGAATCAATAATAAGAAATAAAAGAATGCTTGCAATGACAACAACAGTTATAATAGGAACTATTTTATATAGAGCAGTTATCACAGCAGCACTTAAAATAGGATTCAATGCCAGTGATTTAAAACTTATAACATCTATAATTGTAGTTGGAATACTTGCAGTTAAAAATACAAATTTCATTAAATTAAGAAAAGGAGTGAAGAAAAATGCTTAGCTTAAATTGTATAGGAAAAACTTTTTTATCAGAACTTGGGAGTAAAAAAGAAGTTTTTAAAAATTTAAATTTACAAGTTAATAAAGGAGAATTCGTTACAGTTATAGGAAGCAACGGAGCAGGAAAATCTACACTTCTAAATCTTGTTATGGGAAGCATAGAGCCTGACTGTGGAACAATTTCTCTTGAAAACAAAGATATTACAAATATTGAACCTTATAAAAAAAATACTTTCATTTCAAAAGTATATCAAAATCCATCTCTTGGAACAGCTCCTTCAATGACAGTTTTTGAAAATCTTTCTATGGCTGACAATAAAGGAAAAAGTTTCAACTTCACACTTGGGCTTAATAAAAAAAGAAAAGAATACTACAGAAGCCTTTTAAAAGAACTTGGACTTGGAATTGAAGAACAACTGGATACAGAAGTAGGTCTTTTATCAGGAGGACAAAGACAGTGTCTTGCTCTTCTTATGGTAACTTTAAATAAACCTAAACTTCTTCTTTTAGATGAACACACAGCAGCACTTGATCCAAAAACATCTAAAATAATAATGGATAAAACAGATGAAATAGTAAGAAAAAATAATATTACAACTCTTATGATTACTCATAATCTTCAAGATGCTATTACTTATGGAGATAGAATAATAATGCTTCATAATGGACATATAGTTTTAAATGTTGCTGGTGAAGAAAAAAAACACCTTACTCCTGAAAAACTTTTAGAAAAATTCCAAACAGTAAAAGGAAATATAAACGATAAAGATATTTTTGCAGCTTAGATTTTTTTACTGTTTTGTGATATAATAGCCAAAAGACTTTCGGGAGGAATCAAAGTGAAAAAGATAAGAGTAACAGTCCCTGAAGATATTTGGCGTATGATGAAAAACGATATTGAAGAATTCGGGATAAATAATAACAAATTATGTAATTATATTCTTGAAAAATTAAAATATAGAAAAGAAATTGATGTTGAAAAAGAACTTGAAAGTCAGGGGCGTCCTTTAAAAAAAATAATTCAGTTTGATCTTAATGTTTCAAACAAAGAAATATATTATGATGTTCTTCGTGACAATGGTGTTGATGTGGAGGCTGAATTTTTCAGAGATCTTTTTGAAAAATACTGCTCAAAATTTAAGTATATAAGAGAACTTTTTGTCTTTCAGGATACTGTGAAACAAATTCTTGAGGCAACAAGAGAAAAGAAAAAAATAAAATTAAAATATGGTAGTAAACTTACAACTGTTGAACCTTATTTTATAAAAAGAGATGAACAGGGAGATGAAAACTTTCTCTTCTGTTACTGTGAAACTGAAAAAACTTATTATAATTATAAACTTAAAGACTTAGAAGTTATTTCTATCCTTGATGAAAAAATAAAGGGTAAAGATAAAAAATATATTGAAAGTGTAAGAAAAAATTTTGATCCCTTTCTTGGAAATGGAAATTTTATAAAAGTCCGTCTTACAGAAGAGGGAATGAAGATGATAAAAGGGCTTACAAACTATCGTCCTAAACTTATAGAAAAAAATGAGGATATATATATATTTGAAGCTTCAAATGAAAATGCAAAACTTTATTTCAGGCAATTTTCAAAGGAAGCTGTAATTCTTGAACCAAAAGAACTGAGAGAGGAAATGAAAAAAGATTTTCTTGAGGCTCTTGCAAATTATTAATAAAATCCCTGAAAAATCAGCTATTGATTTATTTCAGGGATTTTTATATCTTTTATATTTTTATATCTCTCTTGTATAAATTTTGAGCCATTCTTTTTCTTTCTGATTTAAAAATGGTGAAATTTTTTCAAAAACAAGTTTATGATAATTATTAAGCCATTCTTTCTCTCTTTTTGAAAGCATTGATACATCAACTGCATCAAGATCAATAGGAGCAAAAGTAACTGGAATAAACTCCATAAACTGACCATATTCATTTTTTATCCAATTTTTGCTCAAAACTTCATTTTCTATTCTTATTCCATGTGAGCCTTCTATATATATACCTGGCTCTATTGTTGTAATCATATTTTCTTCCATAACAAAAGGAGCTGACATTCTAAAAATATTCGGCCCTTCATGAACATTTAAAAGATATCCTACCCCATGTCCTGTAGCACATCTGTAATCAAGTCCTATTTCCCATATTGGTCTTCTTGCAATAGCATCTAAATTATATCCCTTTGTTCCATAAAGAAATTTTGTATCTGAGAGAGCAATAAGACTTCTTAAAACTGCTGTATAATGTGTCTTTATTTCTTCATTTATATTTCCAAGTGCTATTGTTCTTGTTATATCTGTTGTTCCTTGAAAATATTGTCCTCCAGAATCTACAAGAAGAAGTCCTTCAGGTTTAAGAACAGCATTTGAATTTTCTCCAGCTGTATAATGCATCATAGCAGCATTACTTCCATAAGCTGAAATTGTATCAAAACTAAGTTCAATAAATCCTTCCTGTTCTCTTCTAAATTTTTCAATCATGTTAGATGCACTTATTTCTGTTATTTCTTCTTTTCCTATATTATTTTTCAGCCAATACATAAATTTTGTAAAAGCAGTTCCATCTTTTATATGAGCATTTATAATATTTTTTATTTCTGTTTCATTTTTTACTGCTTTTAATTCCTGAGTAGGATTTGTTCTGTTTATTTTTTCTGAATAAAAAGGAATACTCATATATACAGAACTATTTATTCTTTCATAATCAAGAAGTACTTTTTTTCCTCTTTCTATATTTTTAAGAAAATCATAAAATTCTGAATATTCTTTTATTTCAATATTATTTTCTTTAAAATATTCTTCAACAGCTTCTGTTATTTTTTCTCTGTCTATAAATATAAAAGCTTCTTTTTCAGTAACTGCAGCATAAGAAAGAACAACAGGATTACATGGAATATCCCTTCCTCTTATATTAAAAAGCCATGCAATATCATCAAGAGATGAAATAATATGGATATCTGCCCCCTCTTCTTTCATTGCTTTTCTGACTCTTTTAAGTTTATTATGAGTATTTTCCCCTGAATATTTTATATCTAAAAGAAAAATCTTTTCTTTTGAAAGAGAAGGTCTTTTATCCCATATTTCTCCTACAAAATCATATTCTGTATTTAACTTTGCATTTTTTTCATCACATATTTTTTTATAATTAAGCATTTCTCTGCATGCTACTGTTTTTCCATCAAATCCTAAAACTTCATCTTTTTTTAAATTATTTTTTAAAAATTCTGTAATTGTTGGAACTCCCTCTGTACCTGCTCTGCATAATTCTATTTCTGTATCTGAAATCTCTTTTTCAGCCTGAATAAAATATCTGCCATCAGTCCAAAGATATGATTTTTCCTTCGTAATTAAAAGAGTTCCTGCTGATCCAGTAAATCCAGAAACAAATTCTCTGCATCTGAAATATTCTCCTACATCTTCACTTTGATGATAATCTGATGAAGGAATAATATAAATGTCTATTTTATTTTCTGCCATTAATTTTCTTATTTTTTCTATTTTTTCATCTGCTTTCATAAACTGCTCCTTTCATAAGAAAATATTTCATAAAATCATTTTATCATAGAAAAAAGAATTATTTAACACTTTACAGTTTTTTAATAAAAATATACAATCTCTTTATAGAGGATTATAAAATCTTTTTTTATTAATTTAATATTTTTAAAAATAATTTATGGGTGACGGGATATGATAACAAAAATTAAAAGTCTTGGATACTTTGGTATTGAACCATTCTTGGTTGATGTTGAAGTTGATATTTCAAAAGGACTTCCTGCTTTCAATATAGTAGGTTTGGGAGATACTGCCATAAATGAAAGCAAAGAAAGAATAAGAGCTGGAATAAGAAACAGTGGTTACAAATCAGAACCTAAAAAAATAACTGTAAACCTTACTCCTGCCAATGTAAAAAAAATGGGAACTCACTTTGATCTTCCTATTGCAGTTGGAATAATGGAAGGAAATAAAATTATAAATATTAAAAAAAATATTTTAGAAAATTATCTTTTTATGGGAGAAATTTCTCTTACTGGAGAAATAAAAAGAACACAAGGAATTGTTAATGGTGCAATTCTTGCAAAAGAAAAAGGGTATAAAGGAATTGTAATTCCATATGAAAATTTAAAAGAAGGAAGTCTTATAAAAAGAATTGAAATAATTCCTGTAAAAAATCTTAAAGATACTGTAAAATTCCTTGAAACAGGAGAGTATGAAAAATACAAACTTCCTGAAGAAGACGAAAGCAATAAAGTAGAAATTGATTTTTATGATGTAAAAGGGCAGGAAAAAGCTAAAAGAGCTTTAGAAATTTGTGCAGCAGGAGGACATAATCTCCTTATGGTCGGAACTCCAGGTTCTGGAAAAACAATGCTTGCAAAAAGAATAATGACAATCCTTCCTCCAATGAGTGAAGAAGAAAAAATAGAAGTTACAAAACTTTACAGTATTTCAGGAGAACTTGATGAAAAAAATCCTATAATTAATAAAAGACCTTTCAGAAGCCCTCATCATACAAGCAGCAGTGTTTCAATAATAGGAGGAGGAAAAAATCCCTCTCTTGGAGAAATTTCACTTGCAGACAAAGGAGTGCTTTTCCTTGATGAGATAGTTGAATTTAAAAAAGATGTTCTGGAAGCTTTAAGAGAACCACTGGAAGAAAAAAAGGTTTCTGTAACAAGAGCCTCTTATAAAGCTGTATTTCCTGCTGACCTTATATTTATAGGAGCATGTAATCCCTGTAAATGTGGTTATGCTTTTGAGCCAGGAGATTTATGTACTTGTTCTTCAGGAGAAATTTCAAGATATATGAAAAAATTATCAGGGCCTATCTTGGATAGAATTGATTTAAAAATAGAAATAAAAAGACTGAGTGAAGATGAACTTATTGGAAACCCTCCTCGTGAAACATCTTCTGAAATTAAAAAAAGAGTTATAAAAGCTAGAGAAATACAAAGAAAAAGATTTGGTTATGACAAATTAAACGGCAGTATGACTAGAAACGATATTGAAAAATTTTGTATTTTAAATGAAGAATGTAAAAATATTTTAAAAGCTGCAGTTAAAACTCTTAATCTTTCAGCTAGAAGTTTTGATAGAATTCTTAAAACAGCAAGGACAATAAGTGATTTAGAAAATTCAAAAAATATAGAAAAAATACATATTTTAGAAGCCCTTTCATATAGAATGGAAGATTTATAAAACTAAAACATTAAAATAAGGAGTTAAAAATGAATATTAAAAAAATTTTTTTATCTTTAAGCTTAATTCTTACTGTTTTTACTTTCACAGGCTGTAAAAGTAAACAAGAAGAGTTAAAAGAAATAAATATAAGTTATGCTAAAGGACCTTTAAATATTCCTTCAATACTTATAAAAAATCTTAATCTTGCTCAGGAAGAGTTTAAAGACGATAAAGTAAAAGTAAATTTCCATGATGTTACTTCAGGTCCTCAGCAAGTTCAGGCTCTTATGGCAGGAGACTTAGATATCCTTCATGCTTTTGGAGGGACTTCTGCAATAATTTCTGCTTCAAATGGAGCTGATTTTATTATTACAAATATTTACAGCCGTTCTCCAAAAGGATTTATTCTTGTTACAAAATCTGATAAAATTAATTCTCCAAAAGACTTAAAAGGAAAAAAAGTGGGAGGACCTAAAGGAACTGTTCTTCATCAACTTTTAGCTGCTGCTCTTGAAAAAGAAGATATGAATATAAATGATGTTGAATTTATAAATATGAAAGTGAATGACTGTGCTGCTGCTCTTGAAAAGGGGGTTATTGATGCTGCTCTTCTTACAGGTCCTGCTGCTGAAAACTCTTTAAAACATGGAGCAAAACTTATTACTTCAGGAGAAGGGCTTATACAAGGAGTAATTGTTACTGCTGTAAGTTCTGATTTTTATAAAAAACATCCAGACATGGTAAAAAGATTTATAAATCTTAATAAAAGAACTGCTGATTTTATTGAAAATAATTTTGATAAAACTTCTGAAATTGTAAGTGCTGAAACAGGACTTTCAAAAGATGATATAAAAAAATTAAAAGAAATTTATGATTTTTCTCCTGAAATAACTGAAAAAGATATAGCTGAACTAAAAAATACACAGGAATTTCTCTTAAAAAATGGTTTACAAGAAAATAGAATTGATATTGATAAAATTATTTTAAAATAAAAATAGATATGTTAAAGTAAAAAAGCCCTGAAAATTCAGGGCTTTTAATTTCTTAGTTTAAAGAACTATTTTTCTGCGTAAACAGAAACTTGTTTTTTGTCTTTTCCTAATCTTTCAAATTTTACATATCCGTCTATTAAAGCGAATAATGTATGGTCTTTACCTTCTCCCATGTTTACACCAGCATGGAATTTGTTACCTCTTTGTCTGATGATGATGTTTCCAGCTTTAACAGCTTCTCCATCATATTTCTTAACTCCTAGGTATTTAGGATTAGAGTCTCTTCCGTTTTTAACAGAACCTTGTCCTTTTTTGTGGGCAAATAATTGTATATTTAATGTAAATAACATTTAAATTTCCTCCTTCTCTACAAGCTTTATATTTTTAGGATAATCTTTTGATAATTGCCTTACAATTACCAACATGCTTTCCAAAAGAGTGTGCACTTCTCTTTCTTTACCTTTCAAGTCCATATCAGCTAAATCTACTGATAAAAGACCTTCAGATGATATTTCAAATCTTGGATAGATATCTAAAACATCCTGAAATCCTGCAAGAGGAAACTGTAATGCTGTAGATAGCGCTGCACACACTATATCTGATCCATATTCGTCATATTCTGCATGACCAGCAGCTTTATATTTTATAATTCTGCCGTTTTTTCTTAAAACTTCAATCTCTGTCATTTAACTATGCATTGATTGCTGTAACTTTAATCTCAGTGAAAAGTTGTCTGTGACCTTTTTTTCTGTGATTTCCAGTTTTTGGCTTGTATTTGAAGTTAACTACTTTAGCCCCTTTACCTTGGCTTAATACTTCTACAACAACTTTAGCTCCTTCTACTACTGGAGTTCCAACTTTTACATCTTCTCCATTAGCTACTAAAAGAACATCAGTTAATTCTACAGTCTCATTAACTTCAGCATTAAGCTTTTCTACTCTTAAAACATCACCTTCTGCAACTTTGTACTGTTTACCACCAGTTTTTATAACTGCGTACATTCTAACACCTCCAAAAGTATTAATCGCTGATGACAGGTTGCTGACGACCTTCATCATGCGTAACTTAAAATATAATACTATACTTTACTTTATAAGTCAAGGGTTTTTATTCATTTTTTTGTATTTTTTTAACTAGTTTTTTATAAAATTCTGTGTACATTTTAGATACAGAGATTTTGAGAAAATAAAAAAATATTGATTTTTAATCTGTATAAGGTTATAATTTCTTTATTGATTTAGTAAAAAATATAAGCGGGGGTATTTATGATTTTCCAAAGAGAAGAACTCTTAATAGGTAAAGAAAATCTTAATAAATTAAAAAATTCTCATGTCATTGTTTTCGGAACAGGAGGAGTGGGAGGTTTTACTGTTGAAGCTCTTGTAAGAGGAGGAATAGGAGAACTTACTGTTGTAGACTATGACACTGTTGATATTACAAATATCAATAGACAGATAATTGCCCTGCAAAATACAATAGGTCTTGATAAAGTTACACTTATAAAAGAAAGAGCTCTTTCTATAAATCCAAATATAAAAATTCATGCTTATAAGGAAAAATATAATGAAGAAACAAGAGATTTCTTCTTTGAAGGTAAAAGTTATGACTATGTTGTAGATGCTATTGATCTTGTTTCATCAAAACTTGATTTAATAGAAACAGCTGTTAAAAAAAATATACCTGTAATCTCTTCTATGGGAACAGGAAATAAAATTAATCCCACTATGCTTGAAGTAAGTGATATCACTAAAACTTCAGTATGCCCTTTGGCAAAAGTTATGAGGAAAGAACTTAAAACAAGAGGAATAAAAAAACTTAAAGTTATTTACTCAAAAGAACTGCCTATGAAACCATTAAATGAAGATGGGAGCAGAGAAAAGTCAAAAAATGTTGGAAGTATTTCTTTTGTTCCTTCTGTTGCTGGACTTATTATAGGTGGAGAAGTAATAAAAGACATATGTGGTTTAAAAAATTCAGGAGGAAATTAATCATGGAAAAAATAGGAATATTTTACGGTTCAAACACAGGTAAAACAGCAGCAATTGCTGAAGAAATAGAATTCAATCTTAGAAAAGATAATTATGAAACTATAAATGTAGCTGATGGTATTGATAAGATAGAGGAATTTAAAAATCTTATACTTTTAACACCTACTTATGGTGTGGGAGAAGTTCAAGAAGACTGGGCAGCTGTTATGCCTCAACTTGAGAAAATTGATTTCACTGGAAAAAAAGTAGCTGTTGCTGGTCTTGGAAATCAATTTGCTTTTGGGGAATCATTTGTAGGAGGAATGAGAGTCCTTTATGATGTTGTCATAAAAAATGGTGGAGAAGTTATTGGCTTCACTTCAAATGAAGGATATCGTTATGAAGAAAGTAATGCTGTTATAGGAGATCAATTTGTAGGTCTTGCTATTGATGAAAATAATCAGGATGACGAAACTCCTGAAAGAGTTATGAACTGGATTTCTGAACTTAAAAAGAATTTTTATTAATATTTAAAAACTTTTATAATTGAAAGTAAATCGGTGCTGTAAATATAAATTTAACAGTTCCGATTTTTTTATTTTTTCATTTTCAAAATTCAAATTATATTGTATAATTTATCGTATCAAAAAATTTTCATTAAAAAATTTAATCTATATATAATGTATAGAAACAAGGAGACAATATGCAGAAAAAAGAATATAGTTTATTCACCGCTATTGCTATGATAGTTGGAACAGTAATAGGTTCGGGAATATTTTTTAAGAGTGACAATATTTTAGTATATACTAATGGAAGTATCAGAGATGGTATTTTATTATTTTCTCTGGCAGCTATAGGAATTATCTTTGGAAGTCTTGCCATTGGAGTTCTTGCTTCAAAAACTACAAAAGCTGGAGGACTTATCACATATGCTGATGAATTTTCAGGAAAGAAAACTGCCTGTGCTTTTGGATGGTTTCAGGTATTTATATATTATCCTGCTGTAACTGTTGTGGTTTCTTGGGTAGTTGGAGTATATATATGTATGCTTTTTGGTATAAATGCTGCACCTGAACTTATAGGAGTTATAGGACTTATAGCAGCAATAATATATTTTATTATCAATGCCCTTTCTGCAACTCTTGGAGGATATTTTCAAAATTGTGCAACAATTATAAAAATGATTCCACTTATAATAATAGCAGCAGCTGGATTTATTTATGGAGATCCATATGCAGCAATGCCTATAGCTGAAAAAACAGCTTCAGTTCCTTCTTCAATAAATTGGTTTGCAGCACTTGGGCCTATAGCCTTTTCTTATGACGGATGGGTTGTTTCCACTTCAATAGCACATGAGATTAAAAACTCAAAGAGAAATCTTCCCATTGCACTTATAGTAGGACCTATATTTGTTCTTGCTGCATATATATTCTATTTTACAGGAATAAGTTTTTTAATTGGACCTGCTCAAATTATAGAAATGGGAGATCAGCATGTTAATGCTGCAGCTTTAAAACTATTTGGAGAAATGGGAGCAAAAATTATTCTTATTTTTGTAATTATTTCTGTTCTTGGAACTCTTAATGGATTTATACTTGGATTTATCCGTCTTCCTTACTCTCTTGCTTTAAGAGGTATGTTCCCTATGGAAGAAAAATTAAAAAAAGTAAATGAAAAAACACATCTTCCTGAATATTCTGCACTTGTTGCATTTATTATTGCTTGTGTATGGGAATATATAAACTATTATGTTCAGAAAAATAATCTTATACCAAATTCTGATGTTTCTGAAATTCCTATAGTAGCAAGTTATATACTTTATATAATTCTTTATGTTTGTGTTATACAGTTATATTTAAAGGGAGAGGTTGAAGGAAAAATAAGAGGAATAATTATTCCTGTCCTTGCTATAATCGGATCTCTTCTTATTATAATAGGAGGTCTTCAAAATCCTATGACAATTATTTATTTTGGAATATGTCTTGCTGTTATAGCTGTTTCTCTTGTTTTCTGGAGTAAAAAAAATAATTAATAAATAAAAGCTGCTGAAAAATTATAAAAATTTTTATTAAATAATTTTAAAGCAGCCTTTTTTATTTTTTGTCAAAAAACTTTCTTAATAAAACAAATCATAGACATTTTACAGATAAAAAAGTTATAATTAATTTGAAAAAATAAAAGTTCGGGAGTGTTAATTTAATGGAAAATATAGAAATACAAATTAAAAATTTAAGAGAAGAACTGGAAAGATATAATTACTATTATTATTCTAAAAATGAAAGTTTAATATCTGATATTGAATACGATAAACTTTTAAAAAAGCTTGAAAGTCTTGAAAAAGAATATCCACAATTTGCAGATAATATGTCTCCAAGCATGAATGTAGGTTCTAGTTTAAAAGATACAAAATTTGAAAAAGTAACACATAAAAGCCCTATGCTTAGCCTTTCAAACAGCTACAATATAGGAGATATTGAAGATTTTATAAAAAGAGCTGAAAAAATAATTTCTCAGGAGAGCTCTGTTAAAAATAAAATTGACTATGTCCTTGAAGTTAAACTTGATGGTCTTTCTATAAGTGTAACTTATGAAAAAGGAAAACTTGTTCAAGCAGTAACAAGAGGTGACGGAGTTATTGGAGAAGATGTTACTGAAAATGTTATGCAGATTAAATCTGTTCCTAAGTTTTTAAAGGAAAATATAGATATTGAAGTAAGAGGAGAAATTGTTCTTCCTATAAGCAGATTTGAAGAACTTAATAAAAAAAGAATGGAAGCAGGGGAGGAAACCTTTGCCAATCCAAGAAATGCTGCCAGTGGAACTTTAAGACAAATAGATGCTGAAATTGTAAAAGAAAGAGGACTTGACTGCTATTTCTATTTTATAGTAAACAGCGAGAAATATAATCTTTCAACTCACAGAGAAGCACTTAATTATATTGAAAAACTTGGTCTTAAAACCACAGGAATAGGAGAAGTCATTAACTCTGTTCAAGAACTTGAAAAAAGAATAGAGTTTTGGAAAGATGAAAGAGAAAAACTTGATTATGAAACAGATGGAATGGTTATAAAAGTAAATAGCCTTGATCTTTGGAATATTCTTGGAAGTACTACTAAAAGTCCAAGATGGGCAATAGCATATAAATTTCCTGCTAAACAAGTTTCTACAAAGCTTCTTGATATAACATGGCAGGTAGGAAGAACAGGAAAAGTTACTCCTGTTGCTGAGCTTGAAGAGGCTGAAGTTTCTGGAAGTAAAGTAAAAAGAGCAAGCCTTCATAATTTTGATGAAATTAAAAGAAAAGATATAAGAATTGGTGACAGAGTGATAATAGAAAAAGCTGCTGAAATAATTCCTCAGGTTGTAAAATCTATTAAAGAAGTAAGAACAGGAGAAGAAAAAATTGTTGTTCCTCCTGAAAATTGTCCTGTATGTGGTTCTCTGCTTGAAAAAGAAGAGGGACTTGTAGATTTAAAATGTACAAATAAACATTGTATGGGAAAAGTACAAGGAAGAATTGAATATTTTGTTTCAAGAGATGCAATGAATATTGTAGGACTTGGAGAAAAAATTATTGAAAGATTTCTTGAACTTGGATTTATAACAAATATAACTGATATATACAATCTTAAAAATTACAGACAAGATATAGCAGGCTTAGAAAAAATGGGAGAAAAAAGCGTTGAAAACCTTTTAAATTCCATTGAAGAAAGTAAAAAAAGAGATTATTCAAAAACTCTTTATGCACTAGGAATACCTTATGTAGGAAAATTCTTAGGAAATCTTCTAGCTGAAAAAAGTAAAAACATAGATACACTTATGAAAATGTCTGAGGAAGAACTTCTTATGATAGATGGAGTGGGAGAAAAAGTTGCAAAATCTGTTTTTTCTTTTATGAGAGATTCTAATAATATAGAAACTATAAATCGTTTAAAAGAATTTGGTGTAAACTTTTCTCTTCTTAAAGAGTCTAAAATTGAGAAAGATATTTTTCAAGGAAAGAATTTCCTTGTTACAGGAAAGCTAGAAAGATTTTCAAGAAAAGAAATTCAAGAAGAAATTGAAAAATTTGGAGGAAAAAATCTTTCTGCTGTAAGTAAAAATCTTGATTATCTTATTGTTGGAAAAGATGCAGGAAGCAAATTAAAAAAAGCTCAGGATATTGGTACAATAAAAATATTATCAGAAGAAGAATTTTTCCAGCTTATACAAGGATAACAAGCAATAAATATTTTGACTAAGAGCTTACTTTATGGTAGTATTTAGAATGTAAAGTTGTATAAAATAAATAACTAAATATAGAGAGGAACAGGTAAATGGGTTTATTAAAAGCAATCTTTGGAACAAAAAATGACAGAGAAGTAAAGAGAATGAGAAAAACTGTTGAAAAAATCAACGCTCTTGAACCTGAATATGAAAAACTTTCTGACGAAGAACTTAGAGGAAAAACTGATGAGTTCAAAAAAAGACTTGCAGCAGGAGAAACTCTTGATGATCTTCTTGTTGAAGCCTTTGCTGTTGTAAGAGAAGGTTCAAAAAGAGTTCTTAGAATGAGACATTATGATGTACAGCTTATTGGAGGAATTGTACTTCACGAGGGAAAAATAACAGAAATGAAAACAGGGGAAGGAAAAACTCTTGTTGCCACTACTGCAATTTACTTAAATGCTCTTACAGGAAAAGGAGTTCATGTAATCACAGTAAACGATTATCTTGCTCAAAGAGATAGAGAGCAAATGGGACAATTATATTCTTTCCTAGGTCTTACTTCTGGAGTTATTATTAACGGACTTGATAATGACTTAAGAAAAGCAGCTTATCAGGCTGATATAACTTACGGAACAAACTCTGAGTTTGGTTTTGATTATCTAAGAGATAATATGGTACCAAGACTTGAAGACAAAGTTCAAAGAGAACTAAACTTCTGTATTGTTGACGAAGTTGATTCAATTCTTATTGACGAAGCAAGAACACCTCTTATTATTTCAGGTGCTGCTGCAAATACTGCAAAACTTTATCAGACTTTCTTCCAAATAGCAACAATGCTTGAAAGAAGTAGAGAAACTGAAAAAATAACTGATATTAAAAAGAAAAAAGAAATGAATTTCCCTGAAGAAATGTGGAAAGACTACGAAGTTGATGAAAAGGGAAAAAATGTTACTCTTACTGAAAAAGGTGTTAAAAAAGTTGAAAAAATGCTTGGACTTGATAACCTTTACTCACCAAATAATATTGAACTTACACACTATTTAATGCAATCTTTAAAAGCAAAAGAACTTTTTGTTAAAGATAAAGATTATCTTGTAAGAGAAAATGAAGTAGTTATAATAGATGAATTTACTGGAAGAGCACTTGAAGGAAGAAGATATTCTGACGGCCTTCATCAAGCTATTGAAGCAAAAGAAGGAGTTAAAATAGCAAGTGAAAACCAAACTCTTGCGTCAATAACTCTTCAAAACTATTTTAGAATGTATAAAAAACTTTCTGGAATGACTGGTACTGCTGAAACTGAAGCTGCTGAATTTATGCATATCTATGGTCTTGAAGTTGTTATTATCCCAACAAACAAACCTGTTATAAGAAAAGACAACGGAGATATTATTTATAAAACAAAAGAAGAAAAAATAGATGCTATCGTTGAAAAAATAAAAGAACTTCACGACAAAGGACAGCCTGTGCTTGTAGGTACAATTACAATTCAAGGTTCTGAACTTCTTTCTAATAGATTAAAAGAAATGAACATTCCTCACAATGTTCTTAATGCTAAATTCCATGCTCAAGAAGCTGAAATTGTTGCTCAGGCAGGAAGATATAAAGCTGTAACAATAGCTACAAATATGGCAGGTAGAGGAACTGACATTATGCTTGGAGGAAATCCAGACTTTATGGCAAAAAGTGAAGTTCCTGTTTCAGATGAAAGATACAGTGAAATCTTAAATAAATACATTGCTCAATGTGAAACTGAAAAAGAAAAAGTTAAAGCTCTTGGAGGACTTTATATTCTTGGTACTGAAAGACATGAATCAAGAAGAATAGATAATCAGTTAAGAGGAAGATCAGGAAGACAAGGAGATCCTGGAGAATCTCAATTCTACCTTTCTCTTGAAGATGATCTTATGAAACTTTTCGGTTCTGACAGAGTAAAAACTGTTATGGAAAAACTTGGTATCCCTAAAGGAGAACCTATCGCTCATAAAATGATAAGCAAAGCTATTGAAAATGCTCAGAAAAAAGTTGAATCAAGAAACTTTGGAATCAGAAAATCTCTTCTTGAATTTGACGATGTTATGAATAAACAAAGAGAAGCAATTTATGCAAGCAGAAATGAAGCTCTTTCTAAAACTGATTTAAAAGACACTATTACAGAAATGCTTAGAGGAACTATTCAGTCTGCTGTTATTGAAAGATTTGTTGGAGAATTTAAAGACGAATGGGATATCAAAGGACTTTCTGAATTCCTTGAAGAACATTATGGATATGAAATCAAAGATTTTGAAGAATATAAATCTTATGGTATTGAAGAATATGCAGATAAGTTATTTGAAGAAATAGAAGCTAAATATCAGGAAAGAGAAAATGAAATTGGTTCAGACCTGATGAGAGAAATAGAAAAATATGTTCTGTTTGAAGTAGTTGATAACAGATGGAGAGAGCACTTAAAAGCTCTTGACGGTTTAAGAGAAGGAATCTATCTGAGATCTTATGGTCAGAAAGATCCTGTAATTGAATACAAACTTCTTTCAGGGGAGCTTTATGGAAGAATGCTTGAAACTATTAAAATGGAAACAACATCATATATGTTTAAAGTTGTTGTAAAAACAAAAGAACAAATGGAAGCAGAAGCTGTTGCAGGAGGAGATGAAAATCCTGAAGGACCTTGTCCTTGCGGAAGCGGAAAGCCATATAATAAGTGTTGTGGAAGATAATAACCAAATTACAGGAGGATTAATTATGAAAAAATTATTAGCTGTTGGAGCATTATTATTAGTAACTGCATGCAGTTCTGTAAAAGTAACAGAAAAGCATGAGATAAAAGATGAAGATATAAAACAATGGGATCGTACAATAGCAAAGGTTGTTGTTGAAGAATCTCTTATCCCTGACTGGTATGGAAACCAAAATCCTATCTATTATTTACAAAAAACAGGAAAAATGAGTGAAAAAGACTACAATTTCCTTAAAACTCTTCCTGAAAAAGAAGAGCTTACACAAGAAGACAGAGATAAATTTAACTCTCTTCTTAATGGATATGTTTCAGGTCTTGACAGAAGTTTTTATCTTAGCGATACAAACATAAAAAATGGAAAAGGTCTTGTTGATAAAATGGTAAGTGATGCCCGTCTTAGAATGGCAAATCCTTCAAACCATATTCAAAATACAGTAGCTACACCTGAAGAATGGAGCGAAATAGTTGCTTTCTCTCAAAAATCTGATTTAGATAAAAAAGATATAAAAAGACTTAGAAAACTTCTTAACAAATTTATAAAAAGAGCTGAGTTTTTCAATGAAAACAGCTGGTATGGTTCTGAAGTTTCAGATAGAGTTATGGAAATTGTAACTATTTATAAAAAAGGAATGCTTACTAAACAAGAAAGAAACAATGTAAATGCTAAAGCTCTATACATTGCTTACTCTCCATATCTTTCTGAACTTGAAAAATGGGATAACTAATAAAAAATAAGGCTGTTGTTGTTCATTTTCTTTGTACAGTCAAAGAAAACGAACCAAAAGAAAACTGTCCTGCTGGCGAAAAATAGTTCTATTAATGTTGTTCTCAAAACTAAAATTCATAAACTCGGGCTTTGCCCTCAAACATATGAATTTTCATGTTTTGTTCACTGCATTAATCACAAACTATTTTTCAATGCAGGAAAAACTTATAAAAATAATTTTTTTTATAAGTTTATAGTTTACAACAGCCTTTTATTTTTTATTTGAGATAAAGAAGAGAGGGAAAAAAGAAATGGAAAATAAAGTAATTGCAGATTTACACACTCACACAGTAAATTCTGATGGTACATATACAGTAGAAGAACTTGTTAAAATGGCTTCTGAAAAAGGGCTTAAAGTTCTTGCTGTAACAGATCACGATACTGTGGATGGACTTAAAGACAGTAAGAAGATAAAAGAATATGAAGCAAAATATAATATTGAAATTATAAAAGGCATTGAAATGTCATGCAATCTTAATGGAAAAGATGTTCATATTTTAGGATACTTTTTAAATCTTGATGATACAGACTTTTTAAAAGAACTTGACAGAATTGCTGATATAAGAAATGAAAGAAACGAAAAAATTATAAAAAAACTGGCTGATTTAAATCTTCCTGTAACTATGGATGAACTTAAAACCATTGTTCAAGGAAATGTTATAAGCAAAGCACATTTTGCAGAAATTATGCTAAAAAAAGGATATGTAAGCTGTAAATCTGATGCTTTTAAAAATTATCTTGGAAAAGGAGGAGCAGCCTTTGTAGAAAAAAGAGACTATAAACCTGCCGATGCAGTTGATATTCTTATGAGAAATGGTGCTTTTGTTTCTCTTGCTCATCCTAAGCTTATAACTGAAAACAAAGATGAGGTTGAAAAACTTATTTCAGAACTTATAAAACATGGTTTAAAAGGACTTGAAGTTAATTATTACAGTTTTTCACAAAAAGATAAGGAATATTATAAAAAACTTGCTGAAAAATACAACCTTATCATAACAGGAGGATCAGATTTCCATGGAGGAAACAGAGTTGAAGTTTCTCTTGGAGATACGGGACTTAATCTTTCAGAATATGAGAATATGAAAAAAAGTTTGAATTTATTGTAAAAAACAGCTAGAATTTATATATAAGGCTAAATAACGGAGGTAAAATAATGATTATTGTTACTGGTGCTGCCGGTTTTATCGGAAGTGCGTTTATATGGAAATTAAATGAAATGGGAATCAACGACATATTAGCTGTTGATAAAATGAGAACAGAAGATAAATGGCTTAATTTAAGAAAAAGAGATTATGCTGACTGGGTTGACAGAGATAACCTTTTTGAATGGCTTGCTGATGAGAAAAATGCAGCTAAAATTACAGGAGTAGCGCACTTTGGTGCTTGCTCAGCAACAACAGAAAGAGACGGAGATTTCTTAATGAGTAATAACTATGGTTATACTAAAAAATTATGGGAATTCTGTGCTGATCACAATATAAACTTTGTTAATGCTTCTTCTGCTGCTACATATGGTGCTGGAGAACAAGGATATGATGACGATATCACTGTTGAACAATTCCATAAGCTTCTTCCTTTAAATAAATATGGATATTCTAAAAAACTTTTTGATGACTGGTCTTTCAAACAAACTAAGACTCCAAAACAATGGATAAGCTGTAAATTCTTTAATGTTTATGGCCCTCAAGAATACCACAAAGGAAGAATGGCATCTATGGTATTCCATACTTTCAACCAATATAAAGCTGATGGAGGAGTTAAACTTTTCAAATCTCATAAAGAAGGGTATGCTGATGGAGAACAACTAAGAGATTTCGTATACATAAAAGATGTTGTTGATTTATTATATTATTTCTTAACAGAAGAAGTTCCTTCAGGAGTATATAATGTAGGAACAGGAAAAGCAAGAAGCTTTAAAGATCTTTCTATGGCAACAATGAGAGCAGCTTCTGGAAACCCTGATTTAAAAGAAGAATATGTAATTACTTTTGTTCCTATGCCTGAAGACTTAAGAGGAAAATACCAATACTTTACTGAAGCAAAAATGGATAAAGTTAAAAAAGCAGGATATACTAAAAAATTCCATACTCTTGAAGAGGGAGTTTATGATTATGTTGTAAACTATCTTTCTAAAGAAGATCCTTATCTATAATATACTTGGGAGGAAAATAAAAAATGAATCCTTTTTTACTTGTTATTCTTCTTGGAATAGTTCAAGGAGTTACAGAATTTCTTCCAATAAGCAGTACAGGACATATGATTCTTGTTGAAAGATTTATTAACAGTCCTAATATAAGCAAACATTTTATGGATAACTTTCTTGTTATAGTTCAGTTTGGATCTATAATTTCAGTTCTTCTTTATTTTTGGGGAGATATTCACCCATTTGTAAAAAATAAAGAAGTTTTAATTGAAAGAGTTACTCTTTGGAGTAAAATTCTTGTAGGAGTTATTCCAGCAGGAGTAATAGGTTTTCTTGCAGATGACTACATTACAGAGATGTTTATGGGAAATACAAAAATTGTTGCAATAATGCTTATAGTTTATGGAATAATCCTTTATTTTATTGAAGATAAAATAAAGGCAAAAAAAATAACATCACTTAAAGATATATCATATAAAACAGCATTAGCTATTGGTTTTTTCCAATGCCTTGCAATGATACCAGGAACTTCAAGATCAGGAGCTACTATTGTAGGAGCTCTTCTTCTTGGACTGTCAAAAAGTGTTGCAGCAGAATTTTCTTTCTTCCTTGCAATACCTACAATGTTTGGAGCTACTCTTCTAAAACTTATGAAAAGTGGGCTTAGCTTTACTTCTCAGGAATGGACTCTTATGTTTGCAGGTTCATTTACAGCTTTTATTGTAGCTTACATTGTAATAAAATGGTTTATGGGATATATTAAAACAAGAACTTTCAAACTTTTTGGAGTTTACAGAATAATTCTTGGAATATTAGTACTGCTGCTTATAAAATAAAATTATAAAAAAGGAGTCTGGTTTTATGAACAAAGAAACTTTTTTTGAAATTTTAAACAAAGGAAAAATGATGAAAGCCTCAGATATCCATCTTCTTGCTGGAGAAGTTCCTGTGTTCAGAATTAACGGCAGACTTATAAGAATAGAAGAATATAATGCTTTTACAGAAGAGGATATGAAAGACCTATCCTCTTTTGTTTCTAAAGAAGAAGATAAAAAAATTCTTAATTTAGAAAAAGAACTTGATTTTTCTTTTAAAGCTTGTGGAATTAACTGCCGTATAAATATTTTTTATGAAAAAGAAAACATAGGCATGAGTATAAGGCTTATAAGAGAAGAACCTTTTACTCTTGAAGAACTTGGAATAAATAAAAAAATATATGAACTTCTTGAAAAAAAACAAGGGCTTATTATAGTTTCAGGAAAAAGTGGAAGTGGAAAAAGCAGTACCCTTGCAGGAATTATAGAAAAATTTAATAGGGAAGAAAATCTTAATATCTTAACTATTGAAGATCCCATTGAATATATTTTCAAAGGAAAGAAAAGCATTATAAGACAAAGAGAAGTGGGACGGGATACTAAAAGTTTTATTGATGGATTAAGATCTGCTCTTCGTCAGGATATTGATATTATAATGGTTGGAGAACTAAGAGATACTGAAAGTTTGGAAATGGCTCTTACAGCTGCTGAAACTGGCCATCTTGTTCTTGCAACTCTTCATACAAATGGAGCTGTTGATACTGTTGACAGAATCCTTTCTGTATTTCCTGAAAATAAAAAAAATCTTATAGAAAGACAGCTGGCTTCAAATCTTATTGGGGTAATTTATCAAGAACTTATTGAAGGTATCTCTGAAGTAAGAGTTCCTCTTTGTGAAATGCTTTATATAAATAGAGGAATTGCAAATCTTATAAAAAATGGTAAAATAAATCAAATTCAGTCTTTTATAGATATAAGTGGAAGAGACGGAATGCTTAATAAAGAAGAATGTCTAAAAGATCTGTATAAAGAAAATAAAATAAGCAATATTCAATATGAAAATATGGTGAAAGCTTTAAGAAAAAACAGATAACTTTTATTTTTTAATACAGAAAATTTATAAAAATATATGGAGAATTAAGTGAAAATTAATTTAGATTTTAATATTAAAGATAATACAATACATGAATTTAAAAAAGTTATGCTTCCTGATGTGGAAATAGATACTCTTAATGTAAGAACTCTTGAAGAAAATAAAGATATTATCTCTCTTGAACTTACTTCAGGAGAAAATTCTTTTGTTTTCACTCTGAAAAATTACAGTGATAAAATGGTTGATCAAAAAATTGTAATGATAAAAGCAGGACTTTTAAAATTATTTAAAAAAGTATACCCTTGGGGTGCTTTAATGGGAGTAAGACCTACAAAACTTGTAAGGCGTTTTCTTATTATGGGATATTCTTATGAGGAAATTGATGAAATCCTTGATAAGCTTTATTTTGCTTTTCCTAAAAAAAGAAAACTTCTTATAGATGTGGTTAAAAAAGAAAGCCTTTATCTTAATGATAAGGCTGTAAATATGTATATAGGGATACCATACTGCCCTACAAGATGCAGATATTGTTCATTTGCTTCTTATGAAATCAACAGCAAACTTGGAAAATTCTACGATGAATTTGTAGAAACACTTCTTGAAGAAATAAGACTTACAGGAGAAATGCTTCAAGGAAAAAAATGCAGAATAGAATCTCTTTATATGGGAGGGGGTACTCCTAGCATTCTTACTGAAAAAGATTTAAAAAGAGTTATTGACGCTGTATATAAAAATATAAACCTTGAGCATTTAAAAGAATTTACCTTTGAAGCTGGAAGAGAAGATACTTTAAATATTGAAAAACTTCAAATTCTAAAAGATGAAGGAGTTGACAGAGTAAGTCTTAATCCTCAAAGTTTCAATGAACATATTTTAAAGGAACTTAACAGAAACTTTGATAGAAAACACTTTGATGAAATCTTTAAAGAAATAAAAAGACTTGGATTTATAGTAAACATGGATTTAATTTTAGGACTTCCTGGAGAAAGTGTTGAAGATATTTTAAGAACTCTTAATGAAGTAAGAAAATATGATATAGATAACCTTACAATCCATGCTCTTGCTGTTAAAAATGGTTCAAAACTTGTAAGAGAAAAATATAAAATAACTGCTATTGAAAATGAAAAAATTGAAGCAGAAATAGAAAAACTTACTGAGGAAATGAATTTAAAACCATATTATCTTTACAGACAAAAAAATAGTCTTGAATGGGGAGAAAATGTGGGATATTCAAAAGAAGGAAAAGAATCTATATTTAATATTGAAATGATAGAAGAAAATCAGTCAACAATAGCTCTTGGAGGAGGAGCTATAAGTAAAAAAGTAGAAATGATTGATGAAACAAGAGCTTCTATTGTAAGATATATTAATCCTAAAGATCCATATATGTATATATGTGAGATGAAAGAAAGAATGAAGCAAAAAGAGGAACTTTTTAATTTTTAATTTTCTGTTCATTTTCTTTATACAATCATCAGCTTTATCGGAGGTTTTATGAAAAAAATTATATTAACTTTATTTTTTATAATATCCATTTTTTCTTTCGGGGCAAAATATAAAATGATAATAAGTGACAATGCTTCTGGAAAGCTTGACATAAATAAAGCAACCAGAGAAGAGATGTTAAGAAGTGGAGTAGCCGAAAGCTATGTAAGCAAAATAATAAGTTTCAGAGATATAAAAGGTGGAATAGAAAATATTAATGAACTTGAAAGTGTAAGTGGAATTGGTGAAAAAACATGTGAAAAATTAAAAAAATATTTTTTTATAAATGAGATTCCAAATATAAAACCACTTTATATTAATAAAGCTGATGATAAAATTTTATCTTACTATGGATTTAATAAAAAAGAAATAAAAAATATAAGAAAATTTTTAGAAAAAAATAAAAAGATAAAAAACAACATCATATTAAAAAAAGTTATTTCACAAAATAAATATGAAAAATACAAAGATATTATAAGATATGATGTTTACTAGGAAGGAGTATATAAAATGAAAAGCAGAATAATAAGAGGAGCAAGTAAAAATGCAAGATTCTTTCTTGCAGATACAACTGAAATTGTTCAAAAAGCATTGGACATACATGAATGCAGCCCAACTGCAATAGCAGCTTTTGGAAGATTTTTAACAGCTGGTGTTATAATGGGAATGTCTTTAAAAGGTGATGACCTTTTAACACTTATCACTTCAACTGACGGACTTGTACCTCAGATGACAGTTACAGCAAATGGAAAAGGAGAAGTTAAAGGATATCTTGCTAATCCTCAGGCAGATCTTCCTCCAAGACCTACAGGAAGACCTGATGTTGCAAACCTTATAGGTAAAGGTAGTTTAAGAGTTATTAAAGATATGGGATTAAAAGAACCTTATGTGGGACTTTCTGAAATTAATTCAGGAGAAATTGCAGAGGATATTGCATACTATTATGTAACTTCTGAACAAACTCCTACAGTTATAGCTCTTGGAGTTGATTTAAAAGATAATAAAACTGTAAGATCAGCTGGAGGATATATGATACAGCTTTTCCCTGATGCTGATGAAAAGTTTATAGACCGTCTTGAAGAAAAAATAAAAGCAATCAGAAATGTTACAGAGTTATTTAAAGGAGGAATGGATCTTGAAAGAATCCTGAAACTTCTTTATGAAGACATGACTGATGAAAATCACGAAAGACTTGTTGAAGATTATGAGATTATGGAAGAGAGAGAAATTTCATACAGCTGTAACTGCAGCAAAGAAAAATATTACAAAGGTCTTATCACTCTTGGAAAAGAGGAATTAAAAAAACTTTTTGAAGAAATGAAAGGTACTATTGAAACTGAATGTCATTTCTGCAGAAAAAAATATCAGTTCACTGAAGATGACTTTAAAGATTTTTTAGAAAAATAATTAAAAAATTAATAAAATAAAATGTTATCTGTGAAAAATTCTACTGCATTTTATATTTTTTATCACAGTTTGGTATTTCAGACTGTGATTTTTTTTACTCAAATATTTTTAAAAGGTGATGGATATGAAATTGTTTGGAAGTTCTGAAATTATAAATGGTGTTCTTCATATTGGAGGAATATCTGTTGAAAAACTTAGAGAGGAATATGGAACACCTCTTTATATAATGGATCAAAAACTTATTGAAGATAATATGAAAAAATATAAAGAATATTTTGTTTCTGAAAAATTTAAAACACAGGTTATATATGCCACAAAAGCTTTTTTAAATATAGGAATGTGTCAGCTTGTAAATAAATTTGGTTTAGGAGTTGATGCTGTTTCTGATGGGGAACTTTTTACAATAAAGCATTCTGGTTTTCCTATGGAAAATGTATATATGCATGGAAATAATAAAAGTGATTTAGAACTTGAAATGTGTATTGATTATGGAGTAGGAACAATTATTGTTGATAGTTTTTCTGAATTAAAAAAACTAGAAGAAATATGTAGAATAAAAAAAGAAAAAGTAAAAGTACTTTTAAGAGTTAATCCAGGAATTGAAGCACATACTCACGAATACATAAAAACATCAAAAGATTCTTCTAAATTTGGAGAAACTATATATGAAGATAAAATATATGATATAATAAAAGAGTTCCAAAAATCTGAGTATGTTGAACTTCTTGGTTTTCACTGCCATATAGGTTCACAAATATTTGATACAAAAGCATTCTATGAAGAAATAGAAACTATGATGAAATTTATAGAAACTGTAAAAGAGAAACTAAATTTTAATACAAGAGTTCTTAATCTTGGAGGAGGATTTGGAATATATTATGTTCAAGGGGATAAAGAACTTAATATTCCTCAGATTATGAAAAAAATGGTAGAAATACTTGAAAATAAACTTGATGAATATGAAATTTCTCTTGAAAAAGTTATTATAGAGCCTGGAAGAAGTATTGTTGGAAATGCAGGGACAACAATATACACTGTAGGGGGAACAAAAATAACTCACAGTGGAAAGAAATATATATTTGTTGATGGTGGAATGGCAGATAATATAAGACCAGCTCTTTATCAGGCAGAATATGAAGGATGTATTGCCAATAAAATGAATGAAAAAACTTCTGATGAAGTTACTGTTGCAGGAAAATGCTGTGAATCAGGGGATATGCTTATAAAAGATACTTTTATGGCAGAAGCACAGGCAGGGGATATTCTTGCTGTAGCAACAACAGGAGCATACAATTATTCTATGGCAAGCAATTACAACAGACTTAGAAAACCAGCTGTTGTTCTTGTTAAAAATGGAAAATCAAGACTTCTAGTAAGAAGGGAAACATACGAATATTTAATAAGAAATGATGTAAATTTTGAAGACTAAACAGGAGGATTAAATGGAATTTACAAAAATGCAAGGAGCCGGAAATGATTTCCTGCTTATAGACGGCTTTAAATACAATCTTGATGAAATAGTTCCTAAAATTAAAAGTCTTTGTGACAGAAGATTTGGAGTTGGAGGAGATGGTATCATGGTAGCTCTTCCAAGTACAGAATGCGATGTAAAAATGTACTATTATAACAGTGACGGTTCACAAGGGGAAATGTGTGGCAATGGAATAAGATGCTTTGCTAAGTTTGTATATGAAAAAAATATTGTAAAAAAAGATATATTAAAAATAGAAACTCTTGCAGGAGTTCAGACAGCTGTCCTTAATATAAATGATAAAGGAATTGTTGAAAAAATTGAAATTGAAATAGGAAATATAAAATATTCTCCTAAAGATATAGTTGTAAATGTTGAAGGAGAAAATGCTTTTAATAAAAAACTTACAATTGACGGAAAAGAAATTACTTTTTCATCTATATTTTTAGGTGTTCCCCATACTGTAATCTTCATAGAACATGAAGGGCAATACGATGTCAATGATATAGGTTCTAAAATTGAAGTTAATCCTATTTTTCCTAAGAAAACAAATGTAAACTTTGTTCTTCCTCTTTCTAATAACGAAATAAAAATATTTACTTGGGAAAGAGGTGCTGGAAGAACTTTGGCATGTGGTACTGGTTCAAGTTCTGCTGCTCTTTTATGCCATAAATTAAAAGGAATGGACAACACAATAAAAGTTTATACAGAAGGAGGAGAACTTGAAGTTCAAGTCCTTGAAGACAGAGTTAAATTAAGAGGAAGTGCAGAAATTACTTTTGAAGGAACTGTTGATTTAAAGAAATAAGAATACTGCATTTTATAATTTATAAAAATAAAATTTTAGAATATTGAAAATATTTTTGTAATTTATGAAGTGAGTTGAACGCTGAAAAATGACACTGTCTGAACGAAGTGAGTTTGTCATTTTTAGTGAAACGAACAATATAAATAAAAAATATTTTCACAGAAGAAAATTTTATTTTTATAGATTTACAACAGCTCTATTTAAAATATTAAAATTTACAAAAAAGGGAAAAGGAGATGACGGGTATCATCTCCTTTATTTTGGGTTTAGGCATTTAATTGATGGTTGTATTTATGAATATAAACTTTATTTTTATACATGTAAGGGAGAGAGATAAAAATAAAATTCTACTCATAAACATTTTGATAATATGGTAATTTTTCCAGAAAGTTCATTGCTTCCTTTCTTATGTACCCATTATAATAAACCAATATATCTTTTATATATCCATACAAATTATTTCTTTTTTGTTTTTTCTTTTGTTTCTATTATATTTCCTTCTGCATCAATTTTTTTAATATTTTTACATTCAGGATATCCTGTACATGCAAGGAATCTTCCCCATCTTCCTCTTCCTATTTTAAAAGGCTTTCCACATTTTTCACAGACTCCAGCTTTTGAAAGAATTTTATTTTCTTCATCTTTTATAGCCTTTATCTTTTCATTAAGAAGAACTACTCCATCTTTTTCTTCTACACTTCCTTGAGCAAGAAGTTTTCTTATTTCTGAAGGAAGTGGCTCTCTTATATTATCTGAAGCATAATTTTCACTTTCAAGATAACTTCCAAATCTTCCTAATTTAAGAAGCATTACTGCTCCTTCAGGAGTTCTTACATCTGTTGTTTTTCCTCTTTTTGCATCAAGCTTTTCTTTTAAAATATCATTTACATATATCTTTCCTGTCTGAATATCTTCCATAGGAATATCTATTCCTTTAAGAGAAAATTTTTCTTTACAGTCTTCATGTTCACATGCAAGATATCTTCCAAATCTTCCATTCTTTAATATCATATATCCTCTTCCACAAGGACATTTTACATCTGAAACAATCACTTTATTTTCATCTTTTTCAACTTCAGCTTTATATTTCTCTATATTTTTAGAAAGTCCCTTATAGAAATTTTCAAGAATTTTCTGCCAGTTTTCTTTTCCTTCGGCTATTTCATCAAGTTTATTTTCAAGATCAGCAGTGAATTTCTCATTCATTATATCTTGGAAATGCTCATTCAAAACATATTTAACTTCATATCCAAGCTGTGTAGGAACGAAACTTTTTCCTTTAAGAGACACATATTCTCTCTTCTTAAGAGTATCTATAATTGTTGCATAAGTTGAAGGTCTTCCTATTCCGTCAGATTCAAGTTTTTTAATAAGAGATGACTCTGTAAGTCTTGCAGGAGGTTTTGTATAATCTTCTTTTATTTCAAGGCTTGTTAAAGTCATATTATCACCTGTTTTTATATCTGGAAAATCTCCCACAGGTATTTCATCTTCTTCTTTAAATATTTTATAATATCCATCAAAAGTTATTTTATTTAAAACTCCTCTAAATTGAACATTATCTTTACCACATATTAATTCAAACTGATCATATTTCATAGGTGCAAGCTGAGAAATTAAAAATCTTTCCCAGATAAGTGTATAAAGTTTCATTTGGTCTTTATCAAGGTATTTTTGTAAATCTTTTGGATGATAATTTATATCAGTAGGTCTTATACCTTCGTGAGCATCTTGAACATTCTCTTGTTTTTTTTCAGACTTTTTAGGTGTATCCTTTCCTAAATATTCTTTTCCTAAATTCTTAAGAATATAATCTTTTGCCATTTCTTTTGCTTCTTCTGATATTCTTGTTGAGTCTGTTCTCATATATGTTATAAGCCCTTTATGAGTTCCTTCTATATTTATCCCCTCATAAAGTCCCTGAGCAACTCTCATTGTTTTTGAAGCAGCAAAACCAAGATATGATGATGCAAGCTGTTGAAGAGTGCTTGTTTTTAAAGGCAGAGGAGGATTTTTTACTTTCTTGTTTACTTTAGCATTTTCTACAAGAAATTTTTCTTTTTCCAAAGTCTGAACTCTTTTAACTAAACTTTCATCTTTTAATTTATCAATCTTTTCATCATCAATTTTATAAAGAAGAAGTTCAAGGTTATCATTAAATTTCCCTTTAATATCCCAAAATTTTTCTGGAACAAAGTTTTTTATAGTGTCTTCAAGCTCACAGATAAGTTTAAGAGCAACTGACTGAACTCTTCCTGCACTTGTATTAGCTGATATTGTTTTCCATAAAAGAGGGCTTATACCATACCCTACAAGTCTATCTAAAATTCTTCTTGTTTGCTGAGCATTTACTTTATCTGTATCTATCTTTCTTGGATGTTTTATAGCTTCTCTTATAGCTGATGAAGTAATCTCATTAAACTCTATTCTGTTATTTTCATTTTCATCAAGCTTTAAAGTATGGGCTATATGCCATGCTATTGCCTCTCCCTCTCTATCTGGATCGGAAGCAAGATATATTTTATCTGATTTTTTTGCAAGTTCTTTAAGTGCTTTTGTTATCTCTCCCTTTCCTCTTATAGTTGAGTAATTAGGCTTAAAACCATTTTCAATATCCACTCCAAGTGTGCTTTTAGGCAAATCTCTTATATGTCCGAAGGAAGCTGTTACATTAAAATTACTTCCTAATATTTTTTCTATTGTTTTTGCTTTAGCTGGGGACTCAACTATTACTAAGTTTTTCTTTGGTGATTTTTTTCTTGCCATTATTCTATCCCTTCCACACATTTTATTATAATTTTCTGTCTTTTTCAGAAACTTTTCTTTTTGATATATATCATTATAACATATATAATGAAACTTCTTGTTTAATTATAGTAGAAGAATATTAAAAAATCAATATTTCTTTACCTTTTTATCACTTTTTTCTTCTATATTTTCCCCCTGAGATACTTGAAACAATTCCTTTAATCTCCATTTCCATAAGGAGTGCCAGTAAATTTCCAGCTTTTATTCCGCTTTCTAAAATTATTTCATCAAGGTTTTTTTCAACATTTAAAATTTCATAAATTTTATATTCTTCTTCTGTCATAGAAAATTTACACAATTTTTCCTCTTTTTCTTCATTTAAAATATTCCATCCAAATTCATCAAGAATATCTTTTCCAGAAGTTATAAGCTTTGCTTCTGATTTTTTTATAAGTTCATTTGTTCCTTCTGAAGCAGGAGAAAAAATATCCCCTGGAACTGCAAATACATCTCTTCCCTCTTCTAAAGCAAGATAAGCTGTAATAAGACTTCCTCCCTTTGATTTACTTTCTATAACGGCAACCCCTCTTGAAAGTCCTGCAATTATTCTGTTTCTTCTTGGAAAATTATAAGCATTGGGAGGGGTTTCAGGAGGGAATTCAGAAAGAAGAAGTCCTTTTTCTCCAATTTCTTCCCAATATTTTTTATTCTCATAAGGATATACAACATCAAGTCCTGAACCTACAACAGCTATTGTTTTTCCTCCTTTTTGAAGAGTTCTTTTATGACAAACAGTATCAATTCCAAGAGCAAGCCCACTTATTGTTGTAACATCTCCTTCTGTAAGTTCATCTACTATTCTTTCACAAGAATTTTTTCCATATACAGTAGGTTTTCTTGTACCTACAACAGCTATTATCTTTTCTTTTCCTGCAAGAGATATATCTCCTCTGTAATAAAGAAAGACTGGAGGCTGTGCAATTTGTTTTAATCTTTCTGGATATTTTTCATCTTTCATAGAAATAACTTTTATATTTAATTTTTCAAGTTTTTTAAATTCTTCTGAAAAATCTGCATTTCTTGACTCATATATAATATTAACTGTCTCATCATCTATCTTAAAATATTTTTTCAGCTGATTTCTATCAAGCAAAAAAATATCCTGATAATTTTCCAGTTCTTTCATAAGTCTTCCTATAATACTGTCTTTTATTCCGGCAGCTTTAAGTCTATACCATTCCATAAACCTACCCCCGAATGTTTTTATTTTGCATAAGCTTTTACAAGCAATTCACTTATAAGTTTTGAATTTGGATAAAGCATTCTTCCCTCTGTAAGAATTTGTTTTGCCTGACTGTATTCTTCTCTTAAAATATAAATATTTCCCAAGGCTGTATAAGCTTCTTCTGTATTTTTCATTGATTTATATTTTAAAAAGTCTGCCAGAGCTTCTCTGTATCTCCCTATATTTCTATAGCATATCCCTCTTCCAAGATAAGGCTCTGCAAGATTAGGTTCTAAATATATCACTTCACTATAGTAATCTATTGCTGTCTTATCATATCCAAGAAATCTATTTGTCACAGCTGCCCCAAAAAGATTATCTGCTGTATCTATATTTTTACTAAAAATATCCTTCGCTCTTTCATATTTTTTATTAATAAAATATTGATTTCCTAAAAGATATATTTTTTCAGGATTGCTGCTTATATTTTCAATATGCTTTTTAAAACTGTTTTCATAATATCTCATCATTGGAGTTATTTTTTCTCTTACTGTTTCTTTAGCAATTGCATTTTCAAGAGCAGCTATTTCTGCTGGCCTTCTGTCTCCAGGCTGAAGAGAAGTTACATAAACACGAAATGTTTTTTCTTCCTTTGTTTTTTCATCTATATATTGAAATTCAAGATATTCAGGAACAGTTTCTCCTTCTATTATAGGAATAAGAGAAGGTGCTGTGCTTTCCTTTTTTTCCTCTTTTTTATTCTGATCTGTCTTAGGTTTTCCAGAAAAGAATCCTTCAAAAAAAGAATATGT
The DNA here is from genome assembly GCF_021531595.1 of Fusobacterium perfoetens. NCBI lineage: Bacteria > Fusobacteriati > Fusobacteriota > Fusobacteriia > Fusobacteriales > Fusobacteriaceae > Fusobacterium > Fusobacterium perfoetens. The sequence continues at coordinate 98,784 of NZ_JADYUD010000002.1, read as the reverse complement.
ATCTTTTTCTGCAAATGTCATTGAAGAAAAGATAATAAAAAATATTACTGCCAGTTTTTTCATAAATTATTTAATCTCCTTTACTGTACTTATTACAGTACCATTATATAAATTAGTAGTAATTTCATCTCCCTCTTTAAGAGAAGATGTATCTTTTAAAATTATATTGTTTTTTCTTGTAATGCTATATCCTCTTGAAAGAGTTGAAAGAGGATTAATATTTATAATCTTTTCTGTTTTAAGAATAAGTTCCTGTCTCTTTCTTTCAAGAAAAATTTTTAATGCTCTTTGAAGTTCTTTTTCTCTTGATACAACTTCTTCTCTGCAGTCATCAATATATCTTGAAAAATTTTTAAGTGCAAAAGAATTTTCTAAATTTTCAAGTTCTTTTCTACTTTTTTCTATTTTGCTTTTTATAAGAGAATCAAGATATTTCTTTTTATTTTCAAGCATACTCTCTATATCACTTCTTACAGGAACAGCTATTTCCATACTCTGAGTAGGAGTTGCTGCCCTTATATCAGCTGTTAAATCTGAAAGAAGAAAATCTATTTCATGCCCTACAGCAGAAATTATAGGTTTCTTACAGTTAAAAAATGCAAGAGCCACTTTTTCTTCATTAAAAGCCCAAAGATCTTCTATGCTTCCTCCTCCTCTTCCTGCTACTATAAAATCTATTTCATCTATCTTATCAAGAGTTTCAATCCCTTTTACTATTTCCTCAGCCGCACCTGGCCCTTGAACTTTTGCAGGATAAACATAGATATCTATATTTTTCATTCTTTTTCTTGCAGTGTTTATAATATCATGAAGAGCTGCTCCATTAAGAGATGTAACTACTCCCACTGATTTTGGATATTTTGGAAGAGGTTTTTTGTATAAAGGAGAAAAATATCCTTTTTCTTCAAATGATTTTTTTACCTCCTCAAGTTTTCTGTAAAGCTCTCCTATTTTATCTTCTTTTTCAATATGTCTTACAAGAATCTGAAAATCCCCTCTGTTTTCATAAAATCCAACATCTCCGAAAATTTTAACAGAATCTCCCTCTTTTAAATCTTCAGGTATTCTTTTATATTTATAACTGAAAGCTGCACATTTTACCTGACATTTACTATCTTTCAAGGTAAAATAAAGATGTCCGCTTCTGTAGTAGTTTACTCCTGAAAGTTCTCCTTTTAAGAAAAATTCCTGCAGAACAGGGTTTTCTTCCAGATAACCTTTTACTATTTTATTAAATTCACTTACACTGTATACTCTGTCTGCCATATCTCCTCTTTAAAGTTCCAATAATATATTTTTAAGTTTTAACATTTCATCTCTTTTCTTAATTGCATTTTCAAAATCAAGTTCTTCTGAAAGTTTTTTAATCTCTTTAAGAAGTTTAGAAATGTCTTTTTCAATTTCTTCTTTTGAATGATATTTTTTCTCTGAAGAAACTTTTTTTACTTCTTCCTGAGGAAGTCCATAATCAAGATTTAAAACTTCTTCTGAAACTTCTCTTACAACACTTTTTGGATCTATATGATGGAAGGCATTATATTCCCTCTGAACAGTTCTTCTTCTTTCTGTTTCATCTATTGCCTGTTTCATTGATTTTGTAATTATATCTCCATAAAGTATAACTTTCCCATTTACATTTCTGGCTGCTCTTCCTATTGTCTGAATAAGAGAACGCCTGCTTCTTAAAAATCCCTCTTTATCTGCTTCAAGAATTGCTACAAGTGATACTTCAGGAATATCAAGCCCCTCTCTTAAAAGGTTTATTCCCACAAGAACATCTATCACTCCATGACGAAGGTCTCTTATTATATCAATTCTTTCCAAAGTATCAATATCAGAATGCATATATTTTACTTTTACCCCAAAATTAATATAATATTCTGTAAGTTCTTCTGCCATTTTTTTAGTAAGAGTTGTAACAAGAACTCTCTCTTTTTTCTTAACTCTTTCCCTTATTTCATGAAGAAGATCATCAACCTGATTTTCTGTTTTTCTAACTTCAATTTCAGGATCTATAAGTCCTGTTGGTCTTATAAGCTGTTCTGCCACTTCTCCATTTGAAACTTCCATTTCATAATCTCCAGGAGTTGCTGACACATAAACAATCTGATTAGCTGTTTTTCTAAATTCTTCAAAAGTAAGAGGTCTGTTATCAAGAGCAGCTTTAAGTCTGAATCCATTTTCAACAAGATTTGTCTTTCTTGCCCTGTCTCCGTTATACATTCCCCCTATCTGTGATACTCCTATATGAGATTCATCTATAAATATCAAAAAGTCTTTTGGAAAATAATCTATAAGAGTATCAGGTCTTTCTCCTGGTTTCTTTCCACTCAGATATCTTGAATAATTTTCAATTCCTTTACAATACCCTATCTCTTTTATCATTTCCATATCATATGTTGTTCTTTGTTCCAGTCTCTGAGCTTCTAAAAGTTTTCCCTCTTTTTTAAAAGCTTCAACTTCTGTTTCCATATCTCTTTTTATATCGCCCAGAATTCTTTCAACTTCATCTTCCTCTGTAAGATAGTGAGAAGCTGGAGGTATTATAATTCTTTCTATATTCTTTTTTATCTTCTGCCCTGTTATTGTGTTTATCTCTGACATTGTTTCAAGGTCATCACCAAAAAACTCAAGTCTATATCCTACTTCATGAGAAGATGGATAAATATCAATAACATCTCCTTTTATTCTGAATTTTCCTCTTTCAAAAGCTATGTCATTTCTTTCATATCTTAAGGCTACCAATTTTTCTATAAGTTCTCTTCTGTCATAACCTGTTTTTAAATCAATAGGAATTGAATTTTTCTTATATGTTTCCGGAGAACCTAAACCATAAATTGCAGAAACTGAAGCCACTATAATTGTATCTCTTCTGTTTATAACTGCTGATGTTGCAGCATAACGAAGCCTGTCTATTTCATCATTTATAGCTGAATCTTTTTCTATATATGTATCAGTGGATTTTATATATGCTTCAGGCTGATAATAATCATAATATGAAACAAAATATTCAACTGCATTTTCTGGGAAAAAGTTTTTATACTCTGAGTAAAGCTGTGCTGCCAAAGTCTTATTCGGTGCCATAATAAGAGCTGGTCTTCCTGTACGAGCTATAATATTTGCTATTGTAAAAGTTTTTCCTGAACCTGTTACTCCTAAAAGAACCTGATCCTTAACTCCTCTTTCTATTCCCTCAGATATTTTTTCTATTGCTTCAGGCTGGTCTCCTGTAGGTTTAAATTTTGAATGCAGTTTAAAATCCATTTTATAATCACCTCTTATCATATTGTATATGATTTTATATCTAAGTGCAAAACTATTTATATTTTCTAATTTATAAAAATAAAATTTTATTTTTTAAAAACTATATATAATAAAAAAATAAGAGACCGTTGTAAATAAACCTGCAACAGTCTCACTAATAATTAATCTTCTTCTATTTCTTCAATAACTCTTAATACTTTTTTGCTGTGATTTGCCTCAGCAATATCTTTTGGAGTCTGCCCTTTATAATTTTCCTGATCAAGATCAGCTCCATAGTCCCAAAGCAGCTTAAAAATCTCATCTGAATCCTGTTTAGCTGCAATATGTAAAGGTGTCTCATGATTTTTATTTTCAACATTAGGATCTGCTCCATAATACATTAAAGCGTCCACAAAATCATATTTTTCTTTTAAAACAGCTAGATGAAGAATTGTAAATCCTTTACTGTCTTTCTCCTCCACTGCACTGATGCTCATATTCTCATTAAAGTTTTCTAGATCATCATTTTCTAAAAAAGCCAAAAGTTCCATTGTCACCCCTAATTAAGTTCTTCCTTTCTTATTAATTTTATCTGTTTTTGTTATTTTTAATTTTTTGTTTTCACATTCTATTATACTATAAAATTATTTATTTTCAAGTATTTAATAACCTTTTTCTTGAAGGAAGAGAGGACTTTCTATTTTAAGTATATGCTTTCTTCCTTTTGATGCCTGAATAAGAACAAGATTTGAATCTTTTTCTTTATCAAAAAAAGTAAAACATACTCTTTTTACAGAAAAATTATTTTCTTCAAGAATTTTTGCAATTTCTAAAAATCTATGACTTCTATGCACAAGAAAAAACTCACCTCTTGGCTTTAAAAGTCTCTTTGCATTTTTAATAAGTTTTTGAAGATCAAGATATATTTCATGTCTTGCTATTTTCTTATTTTCATTTTCAGATATTTTTTTACCATCAAAAGCCATATAAGGAGGATTAGAAATTATGTAGTCAAAACTATTCCCACAAGTTAACTCCTCAACATCACAGTTTAAGACTGTAATTCTATCTGAAAAGTTGTTTTCTTCAATATTTTTTTTAAAAACTTCTGCTGAACTTTTCTGTATTTCAACTCCCCATATATCTTTCATTCCTTTTTTTTCTGCAAGCAGAATGGGAATTATTCCACAGCCACTTCCTATGTCAAGAACTTTTCCTTTAGGATTTCCTTCAAAGAAATCTGCTAGAATAACAGGATCTACAGAAAATCTAAATCCATCTGTCAGCTGATATATTTTTGTCCCACTTTCAAGAAAAGTAATATCATATTTTTCTTTCATATTTTTACTCTTTTTCTAAGTCTTTATGTGCTCTTTCTTCTTCTGTAGTTTCACTTTTTAATTTCTTAGCTTCTTTTCTGTTAAATTTAATTTCCTCTATATCAAATTTTGTTATTCCAAGTTTTGGAACATCTACATATAAAAATCCATTAAGAGGACTTATGCTGACAACTTTTCCTTCTCCTTTTTCTGTCCCTACATTTTGATTTATTGCAGGGAAGTTTTTAAGAGCTTCTTCATATTGAGCATATTCATAATTTATGCAGCAAAGAAGTCTTCCACATACTCCTGAAATTTTAGACGGATTTATTACAAGTCCTTGATCTCTTGCCATTTTTATTGAAACAGAGTTAAATTTATTTATAAATGTTCTGCAGCAAAGTTCTTTTCCACATACACCTATATCTCCTAATATTCTTGCTTCATCTCTTACACCTATCTGTCTAAGCTCTATTCTAAGCTTAAATATATTTGCAAGATCCTTTACAAGTTCTCTGAAATCAATTCTTCCTTCAGCTGTAAAATAAAATATAAGTTTTGTTTTATCAAAAGTATATTCTGTATTTACAAGTTTCATAGGAAGATTATGTTTTGCTATTTTTTCTTTACATATTTTTTGTGCTTCAACAGCTTCTTTTCTAAGTTCTTCATATCTTGCTGTCTCTTCTTCATTTGCTTTTTTAATAACAGGTTTTAAAGGAAGCACAAGAAATTTTTCAGATAAAGTTACAGGAAGATTATAAACTACTCCTATTTCCTGCCCTCTTACAGTATCTACTATAACTTTATCTCCTTTTTTATATACTTCGTTTTTATCTACAACTTCAAAATAATATCTTTTCTTTGTGATATCAAACATAACCCCAAGAACTGTATAAAATTTTTCTTCTGCTGGTTCTTGTTCTTCTATAACTTCTATTATCTCTGTCTGAATATCTGTTTCTTTAATTTCTTTTATCTCTTCAGTCATTAATTCCTCCAATTCTATTCTTAAATTATTCCCTCTTCTAAAAAGCTGAAATAGGAATCCCTTGTTATTATTATATGATCCAGTACATATATATCTGCTATTTTAAAAAACTCTTTCATTTCCTTTATAAGTTCTATATCTTTTTCTGAAGGAGATATATTTCCAGAAGGATGATTATGAGCAAAAACTAATGCTCTTGCATTGTGATATAATGCTCTTTCAAGAATTTTTCTTGGATACACTGCACTTTTATCTATTGTTCCTGTAAAAAGTATTTCAGTTTCTATTATCTCATTTGCTGAATTTAAAAACAAGACTTTAAATTCTTCATTTTTTGAAAAACCTATCTCATTTCTTAAATAAGCTATAAGCTGATTTTTATTTTTTAAAGAAACTTTTTCTTTTTTAGTTTTATCTTTAAAGGAACAAGCTGCAATATCTCCTACAAAATTAAGAAAAAATGCTGTGACTTCTCCTATTCCATCAATTTCTTTTAAATCTTTCATATCAGCTTTTAATATATCTTCAAGAGTCCCATATTTTTTTATAAGACTTTTTGCTAGAGGCTTAGTATCAACCCTCTGTTTTGCAAATGTAAGGAGAAGTTCTACAATTTCATAGTCTGCAAGAGCATTATAACCATTTTTTATATATCTTTCACGAAGTCTTTTTCTGTGCCCTATATAGTCTTCAGCCATTTTCCTTCCCTTCTTTTTTCTTTTGTATATATTTTAAATGTTAATTATTCAGAAAAAAGTTTGTATACCTCTTCTGGTGTTTTCATATTCTTATAAACTTCCAGTGCAGATTTTATTATAGGATATGCAAGCACTGCTCCTGTTCCCTCTCCAAGTCTTAAATTCATATTAAGAAATGGCTCTGCTCCAAGTTCTCTTAAAACGATTTTCATTCCTGGCTCTTCACTTAAATGAGTTATAAGAAGATAATCTTTTACAAGAGGATTAAGTTTGCATGCTGCAAGAGCTGCCACACTTGATATAAAACCATCAACAAGAATAAGCTTTCTACATTTTGCAGCACCTATATAAAGCCCTGTTAAAAAAGCTATGTCAAGTCCTCCTACATCTGCTAAAATTTCAAGGGTATCAAGCTGGAAGGTATTATATTTCACACAGCTTTCAAATATAACTTTTTTCTTTGTTATAAGACTTTCATCAGAAAGTCCTCCTCCTCTTCCTACAACCTCTTCTATACTTGATTTTGTAAGAGAATAAAGCACTGCAGAACTTGTTGTTGTATTTCCTATTCCCATTTCTCCAGTTGAGAAAATATCATAATCATTTTCAAGCTCTTCCATAAAGAAAATTCCATTTTCAACAGCTCCTACAGCTTGTTCCATTGTCATAGCAGGAGTTCTGTAAAAGTTTTCTGTTCCATTCATCACTTTCATCTCATAAAGATTTGGATATTTTCTTTTTATCTCTGTTTTTATTCCTGTATCTACAACTTTTAAATCTATTCCTAAGGTATTACACATAATACCAATTGCAGCTGTATTATTAAGCATTGCTTCAGATACTATTCTTGTATATTCAACTGGACATGATGAAACTCCTTCATCTATTATTCCATTATCTGCAGCTGCTACAATATGACAGCCTTTTGTTTTTATATTTTCAAAGGAATCTTCAAATATTCCTGCTAGTTTTAAAACTATATTTTCCATGACTCCAAGACTTCCAACAGGCTTCATCTTAGAATCCCATATTTTTTGACACTTGTTCATAGAATTTTTGTTTAAAACTGTTATTTCTTTAAGACTTTCTTCTAATCTTTTCATAAAATACCTGCCTATCCCCCAACATTAAAACTGCACAGAACAGGATAATTATTGTCAACAAAATCAATAACTGCTATTCCGCCATTTTTTATTTGGAATTTCCAATAACTGTCAAGTTCACTTGAGAACAGCCAGCTTAAAAGGGAACATATTATTCCCCAGTGTGTTACTACCATATTATCTTTGCTCTTATCAATTGATTCTAAAAACTCAACTGCTCTTTTCTGAAGCATAAAAGGATTCTCTCCCGTTACATAAGAATATGTCTTCCAATCCTTTTTTAAAAGTTCCATCTCTTCAGGATATTTTTCTACAATTTCTTCATAGCATAAACCTTCAAAAATTCCAAAATCCATTTCCTGAATTTTTTCATCAGTTTCTACTTCTAAATTTTTATAATTTACTATTTTTGCTGTTTCATAAGCTCTTTTCAGATTGCTTGAATAAATTTTATCATAATCTATTTTTAAATTAATAAGAGTCTCACGGGCCTTTTCAGCCTGCTTTCTCCCTGTTTCATTAATAGGGACATCCATTCTTCCATAATACATCTGATCTTTATTCATATCAGTCTGACCATGCCTTATTAAAATAAGCTTTCCCATAAGACCTCCCTTTTAAATATTTCTAAAATGAAAGTTTTGAACCTAGTGATGCTGCTGCTGAAAAATAAAATCCAAATAGAATTACTATTTCTGAAAGTTCAAGTATTGCTCCAAGAGTATCCCCTGTAACTCCCCCTATTTTTCTTTCCATAAGCTTAGCAAAGTAAAGTCCAAGAACCATTGTTACTGCTGTTATATTTACAAGATGAAGAGGATTTAATATACCTAATATTCCACATCCTGCTATCCCTGAAAAAACAAGAGCTATTGCTGCTGCTGTTAATACTCCTGCCTTATCAGTACATTCCACAAAATCTTTAGCACTTCCTGAAGATCTTGCATAAGGTGCTGCTGCACAGTTAAGAACTGTATTTATTCTTGCAAGTACAGGTGTTACAAGAACAACTGCTCCTGCTGCATTCTGTAGTCCAAACATTTCTCCAGCTATACCAAATCCTGTATCTCTTATTCCTGCTATTAATAATATTTTTAAAATAAAATAAAGAACAATAGCTATTCCTCCGTTTGTACCTAATCTAGAATCCTTCATTATCTCAAGCATTTTTTGTTTACTTCTGTAACTGAATATTCCATCAAAAGTATCTGCAAGACCATCAAGATGAAGTCCTCCTGTAAGAATAACTTCAACCAAAACTACTACAGCTGCAAGAAGATATGAAGATAAAATAAATTTAGCCCCTATAAGATATACTGCATATAAAATAATACCTATCACTATTCCTACAACAGGAAAAAATTTCATGCTTTTTCCAAGTTCCTTTGAATCAAATTCAGAATTTACAGGAATAGGCAGTCTTGTCATAAATTTAAAAAGTAAAATCAACCCTTTCATAATAAATAAAAAACCTCCAAAATTATTTTAATCTCATATTTAAACCTGATACAACAAGATATGCTTCATCTGAAGCCTCTGCCATTATCTGATTTATTTTTCCACCTATATCTCTGAAATGTCTTCCAAGGGCAGTTGTTGGTACAAGCCCTAACCCCACTTCATTTGATACAGCTACCATATCAATATCATTTTTCTTTATAAACTCAATAACAGATTCTATCTCTCTTATTACTTTTTCTCTTACTGAATCTACTTCTTTCATAGATATATTATCCCAATCATATTCATTTTCAATAATCATAAGATTTGTCACCATATTTGTAATACAGTCAAGAAGAATCACATCATATTCCTCTATATGATTCTTTAATATTCCTGAAAGATTTTTATAATTTTCTATTGTTTTCCAATTTTTTCCTCTTTGTTTTTTATGTTTTTCTATTCTGTCTTTCATCTCGTCATCAAAAGGAATAGCTGTTGCAAGATATATTTTACTTTTATAACGCTCTTGTATAAGCTTTTCAGCAAAAGAACTTTTTCCACTTCTTGCTCCCCCTGTTATGTAAATTATTTTTCCCAAAATAATCCCTCCTTTCAGTATCATATTCACTGCTTTCTAAGAACAATTATATCATATTATATGTTAAAATTCCCAAAATAAATTAAAACAGACTGATAAGATTTAATTTTATTTAATATTTTTTAAAATTATGATATTATTTTATAGTAAAGTTTAATTTAAGGAGGATATAAAATGATAAAGCTTGTGGTTCTTGATGTAGATGGAACTCTTACTGATGGAAAACTTTATATAGATAACATGGGAAATGAAATGAAAGCCTTTGATGTTAAAGATGGGCTTGCAATAAGCCAGTCTATAAAACAAGGAATAAAATTTGCAATCATTACTGGTAAAACTTCTAAAATTGTTGAAAGAAGAGGGAAAGAACTTGGAATTCAAGAAATAGTTCAAGGAAGCTGGGACAAAGTTGCAGATCTTGAAAAAATATTAAAAAAATATAATTTAACTTTTGAAGAAACTGCTTATATAGGAGATGACCTTATAGATTTAAAACCTATGAAACTTTGTGGATTTTCTGCTTGTCCTAAAGATTCTGCTGCTGAAATTATTGAAATCTCTGACTTTATTTCTTCAAAAAATGGAGGCTGTGGAGCTGTAAGAGAGGTTCTTGAATTTATTCTGAAAAAACAAAACCTTTGGAATAATATTATAGAAAATTTTACAGCTACAGAACAATAAAAAATAAAAACCCTGCATTGAAAATTTATTTTCCTTTGCAGGGATTTTTTTAATTTTTTTGTTCTAAAATCTCATCTATTTGTTCTCTATAATTTTCTTTCACAAGTTCTCTTTTAAGTTTAAGTTCATTCATCACATCATGAATTTCTTCATATCTTTTTTCATCATTATTCATCATACATTCATTGGCTTCTTTTCTAAGTTCTCTCACTTTTTCCTGAATATCTTTAAGTTCTCTGAAATACTCCCTTCTTAAAATAAGAAGTTTATCTTTCTGATCTGCAGTAAGATATTCTATGGATTTTTTTTCTCTGAAATCTTTAAGAGGATCTGTAAGAGTATACTCATTATGTTTTGCAAATATTGTACATGCTATAAAAATAAAGGCTGCAAATATTAGCTTTTTCATTCTTCTCCTCCTTCAAACCAAAAAATAATTTTATCATCTTCTTTATAAACACCATATTTAAGTTTATGGCTCTCAAGTATCTCTTTTACTATTGCAAGCCCAAGACCTGTTCCCAGTTTTCTATCTCTGGCTTTATCTGCTCTGTAGAAAGGAAGCCATATATTTTCTATTTCCTTTTCTGAAATATGAGATGTATTTCCTATAGTAAATCTATTGTTTTCAGATTTTATAATTATCTCACCTTCTGGCTCTACATATTTAAAACTATTTTCTACAAGATTCTTAATAACAGCAGTAAGTTGTTCTTTATCTCCAACAAAAAACTTATCTTTTATATCTACAATAACTTTTTTATCTTCTGTATTTAAGTTTTCAGCTCTTTTTACTTCATTTTCAATAATTTCTTTTATATTAAATCTCTCTGAATTAAAAGTAATAAATCCTCTCTCTGCCCTTGATAAAAATAAAAGTGACTGAACAAGCTTATTCATATTTTCAGTTTCTTCCATAATTATATCAAGGTAAAAGTCAGCTGTTTCTTTATCATCTGCTATTCCCTCTTTTAATCCCTCGCAATAGTTATTTATAATTGCAATGGGAGTTTTAAGTTCATGGCTGACACTGGAGATAAATTCTTTTCTCATTTTATCTATTTTTCTTTCTTTTTCTATATCTTCCTGAAGTTTTTCTATACTGTCCTTAAGCTGTGCTGACATTATATTAAGGTTCTCTCCCAGAATTCCAATCTCATCTTTTGAATAAGATTTAAACTCCTGAGAAAAATCTAATTTTGCAACTCTTTTGGCAGTTTCCCCCATATCTATAATTGAAGCTGTTATAATTCTTGAAAGTATAATTGAAAGAACATAACCTAAAACAAGAGCTGTAAGAACTATTTTCAGGTGAAAAGATGTAATAATATTTACAGGCTCTTTTACAGAACTGAAAGGAGTGCTTATTATAAGAAGCTGATTTTTATTATATGATGTTATTATAGTAAGTTCCTTATCCAAAGAAAATGATGTATCTGTAAGCCTGAATACAAATTTTTTAGGATTTTCAAAAAGTTCTGTCATATCCTCTTTAGAAAGAGATACATCTATATCATTAAGATATCTTTCGTTTATTATATATATTTTTATATTATTTTTTTCTTCAATAGCACTTAAATCTATTAAAGAACGAGGATCTTTTATCTCATTTGCAAGATAAAAAAGCTGATTCTTTTTTATTTTTAAAAAGTATTTTTCAAAATACACCTCATTAAAAGCAACCATAAAAAACATTATCATTGTAATAACTGAGGCTATAAGGAAAAACAGTTTATTACGGATACTGCTCATTATTCCTCCTCTATTTTGTAACCTGCACCTCTTATAGTTTTAATATATTTTCCATCAAGCTTTTTTCTTATTCTCTTTATCTGAGAATCAACAGCTCTTATATCTCCATCATAATCATATCCCCATAAAGATGTAATTATACGGTCTCTTGAAAGAACCTGCCCTTTATTTTTTATAAAGAAAAGTAAAAGTTCATACTCTTTTTGAGAAAGTTCCAAAGGAACTCCGTCCATTTTTATATCTCTTGTATCTGTATTTATTGTAATTCCCCCAAATGAAATTGTTTCACCTAGGCTATGTATTCTTAAAAATGCTTTTACTTTTGCCACAAGGACTTTCATGCTTACAGGCTTTACAATATATTCATCAGCCTTCATTTCATATCCTTTTAAAATATCCTCTTCGCTTCCTCTTGCTGTAAGCATTATAACAGGAAGAGATGAATCTTTTTCTCTTATCTCTTTTAAAAGCTCCCAGCCATTTATTTTAGGAAGCATTAAATCTAAAATTATTAAATCAAATTTTTCTGTAAGTATAAAATCTAAAGCTTCTTCTCCATCTCCAGCCTCTATAACATTAAACTTTTCTCTTTTTAAAAAGTCAGCAGCTATTCTTCTTAATTTCCACTCATCTTCAACCAGCAGTATTCTCTTATCCATTTACATCTCCTTAAATTTTTATGCAGGATTTTTATTCTTTTATATTTATAATTATAACAAAAACAGGAGAAGTTTTCTATTCCTCTCCTGCTCATGCAGCTGGTTTTGCATCTTATAAAATAAAGTATTGTCTGCCGGCAAACTTAACATTTAATCTATCTCCATTTTTATAATTATATTCTAAGAATACTATACTACTGTGTCAAATAAGTGGCATAAAAAATATAATGACAAAAAACAGGACTCAGATTTCTCTGAGCCCTGTTTTTGTGAGAATTTTTATTTATGATATAAGGAGTTCTATTTTATTAGAACTTATATCCTACACCTGCTGTTACACCGTAAGCTTCTGTATCATTGCTTCCGAATTCATAAGTTAATCCACCATTATAGAAGAATCCATTTTCATTTGTTACTTCTGCTCCTAAGTTAAATTTAACTACATTTTCTGCTAGTTCTGCTCCTAATACATTAAATCCTTCGCTTGCTGTTGCTCCATAGAATCTTCCTGTAAATTCATCATCTGTATCTCCCATTGTTCTTACATAAGATACTCCGAATTTTACATCTACTTTAGATTTTTCTAATTGAACTGATTTAACTGTATCTAAACCAAATTCTGCATCAAATGTTGAAATTTCTGCGTCAGATACTCCAAAGTAAGAATCTCTTGTATCATCTTGTTCTACATAAGTATATCCTAATCTTACTCTAGGTTGTAGTGATAATCCATCTCCTAAGTCTGCTGTATATCTTCCTTGTACATATCCGCTTAATGCTTTAGAATCGTATTTATCTCCTGTTGTTCCTAGAATATTGTTATCAGCTTCATATTCTCCAAATTGGTATCCTAATCCTGCTGTAAAGTCATAGTTTCCATAAACTTTATTTCCATATACTCCTAAGTAGAATAAGTCAGCATCAGCACTTCCTGTATCTGTATCAACATCTTGTTTTACACCAGAGAAAGCTACTCCTGCTGTAGTAGTTTCATTTAATCCATAACCAAATGCTGCCATTAGTCCTGTTGATTCTATTTCAGAAGAATAATCTCCTACAGTTCCTTTTCTATCATATTCATCTTTAGAGTAAAGTGCTTTACCTTCAGCTGTCCATTTTCCTACTTCAGATTTTCTAGCAAGAGAAAGTACTGCTTCTTCATTCATTTTAACAGTATCATAAGCTGCTTTTACAGTTTCAGAATAGATGTTAGATGAATAATATTTATCTAGTACTTCTGCTCTTTCATCAACTGTTTTATATCCAAATTCATTTAATTTAGAGTGGATAACTTGAGAAGCTGCAAATACATCATTAAGTTCTGCACTATATCCATTTTCACTTGCTATATTGTCTTTATAGTTAAGAGCATATTTATTACCTTCTGTACCAACTTTAGATAATTCATAGAATCCATCACTATTTTCAGTTAATTTAACATCATTATTATTAAGATTTGTTTTATCTCCTAAATCAATTACTGTATCTTTATCAATATTTGCTTCAAGTTTTACTCCAGAATTATCTGCAATTGATACTCCAGTTCCAGCATTTCCTACTTTATTAGAAGTATTAAGAAGAGCATTTTCTCCTTTTTCACTTACTTCAAATATATTTGTTCCTCCATTAATTTTTGTTCCTGTAGTATCATTATCTTTTCCAGTCATTGTAATATTTGAAGCATAGTATGCTGTAGCATCTCCAACTAGTCTTATATTATTAGATTTTATATCTCCATTAAATCTTGCTGAAGCTGTATTTCCTGCTGTTGCTCCTATATTTATTCCATCACCATCATTACCAGTAAATGTAACTTTTCCATTATAAATTGCATTTTCATTTATAACACCAAGTTTATCGCTTGCAGTTACATTACCATTATATACTGTTGTTTTTACTTCTTTAGCTGTTGCAGCAAACAATGCTGTTCTTAATCTAGTGCTTCCAAATAAACTATTCCATAAATCTTCATCTCCAGTAACAACACTTCCTGCTGTAATATCTCCATCTACTGTTGAATCAGTTACACTAACAGTTCCGTTTGTATTATTTTCTGTTCCTATATTTCCTGTGAAGTTTGTTCCATCTAGAGTAAGAGATGAATCTTTATTAGCAAAGTCTACAGCTGTTTTTCCTTCTTCTCCATTTACTGTTCCATCTTTGATTGTTAAATCAGCCTTTATTGTTTCTTCTCCTATTGTAATATGTTTATCTCCACTAATATTGATAGGAGTATTTTCTATTGTAACTCCTTTTTCTTCTTCATTATTTTTTACTGTAATATCGTTATAAATGTTTACTGAACCAACATCTATTGGTTTTTCTCCTCCAACTAAAGCAACTTTATCTCCAAGGTTTACTTCTCCATTATTTTCTTTTCCAGCATTATTTATTTCATCAGAGTTATAATCTCCACCACCAGTAATTATATCATCTGTTGTTAATATACCATTTCCATTTTTATCTTTTAGCATTCCTGTAAATGTATATTTTCCATCAAATAAATCTGAAGCTTTAAATTCTCCTAATTTATCTTTTTCTATATCAGAGATTTGAATTGTACCTGCACTTTCAAATTTACCATCAGTATTTGAAACAACTTTTTGTGTTGATTTTACTACGATAGTTCCATTATTTTCTGCTGTTCCACCTTTTATTGTTATAAGTGATGCGTTATCTTTATCTAATCCTAGAGTTAATTTTCCATCATTTGTTAATATTTCCCCTTCTTCTAAAAGAATATTATTAACTTTCATATCTGTAGCTTTAGAGATAGTAATTTTATCAAATCCACTGATATTTTTTATGCTGTTTGTGTAACCATCAATATTTAATACAGAATTTTCTACAGTTGCTTTTCCTGCCTCTGTTAATTTTCCTTTTCCAGCTTCTGTTGCTTTTCCTGTTCCGTAAACACTACCAATGATTTCTCCACCAGTAATATTAATAGTAGATTCTTTAACAGTAGATTCTGCTCCTCTTGTTGCAAGTCCTCCTGCTAAAATATCTCCTTCTATTTTTCCACCAGAGATTTCAATTATAGAATTTTCTACATGAGCTTTAGCATTATTTCCTGCTGCAACTCCTCCACCAACTATAGCAACTCCATCTCCAAGAGCTTGTACTTCTTTATAATAAGAAGCATAATCTTGTCCTCCAATTGTTCCACCAGATATAACTCCACCTAAATGTTCATAACCAAAATCTTTAACAAGTCCACCAGTTACCTTTATTGTAGAAGTTCCTGATGTTATAGCTTCTGCATTTTTTGTATTAAGTTCAGAATCATCTATTGCAATTCCTCCACCAAATACTCCATCAGCTGAACCATTCGTAATATTAATTTCACTGTCTTTTACTTGAACAAGAGCTTTACCTTCAAAGTTTAAGCTTCCGTCATAATTTCCTGAACCATAATAAACTGCAAGTCCATTTCCAGAAACTCCAATTACTTCTGTATCTTCTCCATCAATATTTATTACAGATTTTCCTACTTCTGCTGTTGATTTTGCCCAAGCATTATTCATAGCAATACCATTTCCTAAAGCTCCAACAATATATCCACCATTTAAGTTAAGAGTTGTATTATTAGCTTTTACTGTTGAAACTCCTTTATCAGCAGCTATTGCAATACCATTTCCTGCTACCCCTACTGCTATTCCACCATCTTTTAATGCTCCTACTGCACCTTGCATTGAACCAATTACTTTACTTACATCTGTACCTACTTTTGGATCAACAATATTTTTTAATTGTACAAATACATCTTTAACTTTTCCTATTACATTATTATTTCCTATTTCTGTTCCATTTAAGTTTTTAGTTAAATCTATATTTACTGTAATATTATTTGCTTCTACTGTTGATGTTGAAATTTTATCGTTTTCAGTAGGTTTTGCCCCTTGAGGTGCATTTTGATGTGATACTGCAATACCATTTCCTAATACAGCAGCTGCAGCTGTTTTTCCATTAAGATTTACATTAATATCTCCAGATTTAACTGTTGATGTTCCACCAGCTTTAAGTCCTGAAACTGTAATTGGTGGTATTCCATCTAAATCAATTACAAAATTTCCTTTTCCATCTATTCTTCCTTTTTTACCACCTATTTCTAATCCATCTTTTAAATATTGAGAAGCATCAGTTGAAACTGCAAGTCCTCCACCTATTACTCCAACAGAAAGCCCATCAGTTATTTCTACATTTGTAGTTCCTGTTGTATTTGCTTCAGCTTTTCCACCTAAAGTAGAAACTGTCATTCCTCCACCAAATAATCCTACTGTTAATCCTTCCAATTTACCAGCATTAACTACAGAATTAACTTTTATATTAGAATCTCCATTTACAGTTGATGTTGCTGTACCACCTATTGCTGCTGCAAGTCCTCCTGCTGTAATTCCTGCTGCATTTGCTGGACCATTTATATTTAATGTAGTATTTCCATTAATTGTAGCTGTTCCTTTATTATTTGCTGAAATAGGTAAAAATGAATATTTCACTTTTAAATTTCCTGCTGAAATCGCTGTGCTTCCAACTGTTGCTCCAAAAACATTACCATTATTTATTGTAACTGATGTATTTCCTGTTCTTGTTAATGACTGCTCTACTGTTCCAAGTAATCCAGCTGAAAAATCTCCACCAATTAATCCTAAAACAACTGGAGAATTTTCTGTATTTCCTACAATAGTTTTTGTATCTCCAACAATTTCTATATTCCCTGTTTTATTTGAAGTATCAAATCTCTTTAAAGCTTTTGCTAAATTACCAAGAGAACCTCCTTTTCCTGAAAGAACATTTAAAGCAGCAACAGTTAGTCCATCATAATTTCCCTCTCCTGCTAAAGCTCCTGTTAAAACAACATATCCAGGATGATTATTCTGCTGACTTAATGCATTTTGTATTCCTGATAAAGAATGATTGCCTTGTAAATCTGATAATAAATGTCCAACACTACCATTTGAATAAATTTCAAGATTTCCATTTTGTCCTACAGCAAATTTTGTACTTTGTAAAGTATTTAATAAAACATCATTATTATATACACCATCTTCTGGAATAGTTCCAGCTCCAAAAGCTACAGTTCCTGCAATAAGGAATCCTACTACAGTTGCCATTGTTACTTTTACTCTCGTTTTTAACCATCTTTTTAATGATTTTTCTGTGCTAACATAGTTATTCATAAATAAAATTCCCCCTTCTTGATTTTAATAAAAGTTTTCACATAAAAAAATAAAATCTCTTTAACCCAAAAGAAAAAATAATACATAATTGTATAAATATTTAAAAGTTATTAAACTAAAAGCATGAAAAGAAATTTTCATGCTTTTTTTTGCTTTTTTACAAAAAAGTATCAAAAGAATATGAAAAATTCTTCTTATCTTTCATGTTTAAATTTTTTTAAGTTTTTATACACTTTTATGCCTATCTTTTTTCTTATTATATGCCCAAATAAAAAAATTATCAAGTCTTTTTATCAAAAAAAATTTTAATATAGAGCAAAATATTTTATTCTAGCTCAAAATTTCTGAAAAAATAACAAATACAATTTTATATAAATAAAAAAATCCCCTGAAAATTTTCAGAGGACTTTAATATTAATATTTTTTCATTAATTCTTTTACAGTTGCAACTACATCAGCTTTTGCTGTTTCAATAGTTTCTCCTGTTCTTCTTATTTTTAATTCAACAATTCCTTCTGCTGATTTTTTACCACATACAACTTTAAATGGGAATCCAATTAAGTCAGCATCTTTAAATTTAAATCCTGCTCTTTCGTTTCTGTCGTCATAGATAGTTTCTATTCCTGAATCTAATAGATTTTTATAAACCTCTTCTGCAAGATTTGTTTGAGCTTCATCTTTTATATTTGCTGCAATAACATCAACTACAAAAGGAGCTATAGCTGACGGCCAAATAATTCCGTTTTCATCATTATTTTGTTCAATAGCAGCTGCCATTGTTCTTGATACTCCTATTCCATAGCAACCCATTTCCATAACAATATCTTTTCCATTTTCATCAAGAACTGTTGCTTTCATAGGCTCAGAATATTTTTTACCAAGTTTAAAGATATGTCCACATTCAATTCCTCTTGCAACACGAAGAGGTTTTCCACAGATTGAACAAGTATCTCCCTCTTTAACTTTTCTTACATCAGCAACTATATCAGCTTCATAGTCTCTTCCGTAATTTACATTTAAATAGTGAGTATCAGGCTTGTTTCCTCCTGCTGTATGGTTAGGAATTTCTGTTACAGATGGATCTGCTATTACTTTTATTCCCTTAGCTTTTAAATCCATTCCATATGGTCCTATGAATCCTTTGAAAAGTCCAAGAGCTTCAAGTTCTTCATCAGTAAGCATTGCAATATCTATTGTATCAATTAAATTTTTTACTTTTACTTCGTTTACTTCAATGTCCCCTCTTATTAAAACCATATAAGGTTCATCTGTAACCATATCTTTATACATTATTGCTTTTACTGTTCTTTCTATTTCAACACCTAAGTTTGCAACTACATCTTCTATTTTTGCAATATTTGGTGTAGGAACAAGCACTGGTTCTTTTAATTCTTCTTTAGGAAGATTTGTAATAACATTTACAGCTTTTTCAACATTTGCTCCATAGTGACATGAATCACAGAATATTAATTCATCTTCTCCTGAGTTTGCCATAACATGGAATTCTTTTGATCCACTTCCTCCAATTGCTCCTGAGTCAGCATCAACAATTCTGAAATCAAGTCCACATCTTTTAAATACTCTTGAATATGCTTCCTGCATATTATCAAATTCTTTATCAAGATCCTCTCTTGTCACTCCAAAAGAGTAAGCATCTTTCATAAGGAACTCTCTTCCTCTCATAAGTCCAAATCTTGGTCTTCTTTCATCTCTGAATTTAGTTTGAATTTGATATAAATTTATTGGTAATTGTTTATATGAAAATATATCGCTTCTTACTATATCTGTTATAGCTTCTTCATGTGTTGGCCCAAGGACAAAATCTCTTTCGTGTCTGTCTTTAAGTCTCATCATTTCAGGCCCCATTACATCCCATCTTCCACTTTCCTGCCAAATTTCAGCTGGCTGAAGTACAGGCATAAGAAGTTCTACTGCACCTGCTCTGTCCATTTCTTCTCTTACAATATTTTCTACTTTTCTAAGTGTCTTATACCCTAAGGGAAGATAGCTGTACACTCCGCTTGCCATTTTTTTAATCATACCGGCTCTTAAAAGCAGTTGGTGGCTGACAACTTCAGCTTCTTTTGGGTTTTCTTTTAATGTTTTCACATAATATTTACTAAACCTCATTTTTTATCTATCCTCCTTAAAATTTTTGACTATACCTTCTGTTATCTTACCATAATTATTATTTTTTGAAAACAACAATTTCTAAAAAATAAAATTTTATTACAAGTTTTCTTTAAATTTATCTTCAATATCCATTTTCAGATATTCATTATCTATTATTCCTTTTTTTTCTTTAAGATATTCTGTGCACATATCCTTTACAGCTTTTATTGTTTTTACATCTTGTGTTATATCTATAAATTTTAAATCACTGAAACCTGTCTGTCTTGTACCAAATATCTCTCCAGATTTTCTAAGTCTTAAATCTTCTTCAGCAATTTCAAATCCGTCCTGTGTTTTTTCCATAATTCTAAGCCTTGCCTTTGATGTATCATTATCTGTTTTTGAAATAAGGAAACAATAAGACTGGTGCTCCCCTCTTCCCACTCTTCCACGAAGCTGATGAAGAGATGAAAGCCCAAATCTTTCAGCATTTATTATTGAAATTACTGTTGCATTAGGAACATTTATTCCAACCTCTACAACTGTTGTTGAAAGAAGAATATCTATTTCTTTGTTTTTAAAAGATTTCATAACTTCATCTTTTTCTGAGTTTTTCATTTTTCCATGAAGTATTCCTATCTTATACCCTGAAAATCTATTTTCTATCTCATATTTATACTGCTCAATAGATTTTACTGCCATTTTTTCACTGTCTTCAATAAGGGGAACTACAAAGTATGCTTGTCTTCCCTCATGAAGTTTTTTCTCTATAAAATTATAAGCTTTTTCCAAATCAGGCTCATTTCCTATCCATTTTGTCTTTATAGCTTTTCTCCCTGGAGGAAGTTCATCAATTATTGAAATATCCAAGTCTCCATAAATACTAAGAGCCAAAGAACGAGGAATCGGAGTAGCACTCATAACCAAAAGATTTGAAAGAATCCCTTTATCACGGAGTTTTTTCCTCTGAACTACACCAAATCTATGTTGCTCATCTATAACTATTAAACCAAGTTTTTCAAATTCCACATTATCTTCTATAAGGGCATGAGTTCCTATTACAAGGGAAATTTCTCCATTTTTTATTCTCTGAAGAAGTGCTTCCTTTTTCTTTCCTTTAACACTTCCTGTTAAAAGCTCAGTTCTTACACCTAATTTTTCAAAATCATCTTTTATTGAAAGATAATGCTGTGCAGCAAGAATTTCTGTTGGAGCCATAATAACTCCCTGATAACCATTTTCTATAATATATAAAAGAAGAACCATAGCTACAACTGTTTTTCCACTTCCTACATCTCCCTGCACAAGACGGTTTATAAAAATTCCATTATTAAGCTCTTTATATATATCTGTAATTACATTTTTCTGGGCTTTTGTAAGAGTGAAATTAAGATTTTTAAGATAATTTTTTACAAGAAACTTATTATCACTAAGTTCATATTTTTTTCCCTCAGTCACTCCCTCAATAAATTTTTTTTCAAGTATTCCCATTTCAAGTATCATAAGTTCTTCTATAGCAAATCTTCTTTTTGCTTCTTCAAGATTTTTATGATCTGAAGGAAAATGTATTTCATTAAGAGCCTTTTGTCTTTCCATTATTTTATATTTTTTTAAAATTTCATCAGGAATATTTTCATAAAAATATTTTTTATTTGCAGATATATTTTTTTTCAGAACCTTTCTCAGACTGTTCTGAGCAAAATTTTTAACTGTACTATAAACAGGTAGAATTTCACCTTTTTCCATCTCTATTTGATTAGAAACTTTTTTATATTCTGGATTTGTCATCTGAAAATTATATCCTCTTTTTATATGGCCTATAAGAATATAGTCTTCTCCTATTTTTAATGATTTTGCAAGATATGGCATCTGAAACCACACAACATCAATAACTCCTGTCCCATCTGTTGCCCTTGCCTTTGTCATTTTTAGTCTTCCAGGAATATAGGGAGTTGAAACTGCAAGAAACTGCACCTTAAGTACAACATATTCATCTCCCCTCAAGTCTTCTATCTTTTTTATATTTGTTCTGTCGTCATAAGCTCTAGGAAAATAATAAAGAAGGTCATGAAGAGTATTTATATTAAGATTTTTTATTTTTTCTACTTCTTTTAATGTAAGAGATTTTAAATTTAAATTTTTTAAATCTTCAAAAATAATTTTATAATCTTCTTTCATTTTCCCTCCTTATTTGTCAATTTTTCATTTTTCATAATAACTGTTCTTTTATACTTAAGATAAAATTTTTAAAAATTTTAAAATTTAATAAAAAATCCCTGTATTGAAAAAATTTTCGTAATTTATGCAGTGAGTTGAACGCTAAAAAATGACATGTTTGAGCGAAAGCGAGTTTGTCATTTTTAGTGAAACGAACAAAATAAATAGAAAATTTTTTCACTAACAGGGGGTATTTCTTTGGTTACTTTCTTTGTACAAGCAAAGAAAGTAACATAATTATTTATTAATCAAGTTGCTCCATTATTTCATCAGCAATGTCAAAGTTTGAATATACTTCTTGAACATCATCAAGTTCATCTAATGAATCATAAAGAAGCATAACTTTTTTAGCAACATTTACATCTGTAATAACTACTTTATTTTCAGGAATCATTGTTACTTCTGCATCTTCATATTTATATCCTGCTTCTGTTAAAGCATCTAATACACCTTGGAAAGCTGCAGGTTCTGTAAGAACTTGGAATTCATCTCCATCTTCTACAATGTCATCTGCTCCTGCTTCAAGAGCTACCATCATAAACTCTTCTGCATCTTCTACATTTGCTGCTGGAACAATGATTTCTCCTTTTTTGTTAAACATCCAAGAAACTGCACCGTCTGCACCTAAGTTTCCACCTTTTCTTGAGAATGTTGTTCTTACTTCTGATGCTGATCTGTTTTTGTTATCTGTTACAACATCAACTATGAAAGCTGTTCCTTCTGGACCATATCCTTCATATCTCATTTCTATATAATCTACACCTTCTAATTCTCCTGTACCTTTTTTAATTGCTCTTTCTAGGATATCTTTAGGCATATTTCCTGCTTTAGCTTTTTCTATAGCAAGTCTAAGTCTTGGGTTGAAGCTTGGATCTCCTCCACCTTCCTTAGCTGCGATTGTTAATTCTTTTCCTAATTTTGTAAATAAGCTAGCTCTTTTTTTATCTTGAGCACCTTTTCTGTGTTGGATATTATTCCATTTACTGTGTCCTGCCACGAGTTTTCCTCCTATAATTTTAATCAAACATTATTATTCCACATTATTTTATCATACAGAAAAAATTTTTTCAACATTATAGCTTTATAATCCTGCTCTCAGTTATAAGAATATCAACAGCTTTGTCATGTTCCTCGCTTTCAAATCTTCTGTCAATTTGGAAGTCATAAAGAAGAGCTATTTTAAGAATTTTCTCTCCGTTTTTCTCTCTTTCTGAAAGAAATTTATCATAATAACCTTTTCCAAAACCTATTCTTCCACCTTTTTCATTAAAAGCTATCCCTGGAACTATAACTATATCTATTCCTTTTTCTGTAAAGTCTTTTCCTTCTGATTCTAAAATACCAAAATTTCCTTTTTTATACTCCCCATTTACATAAACAGGAATTATTTTCTCTTTATTTTCAGTGACTCTTGGTATTAAAAGTTTTTTTCCTAAACTTAAAAGAATATTATTAAGCTCTCTGCTTTCCACTTCATTTTTAAAATCCATATAAGACATAATCACTAAAGCTTTTTTTACCTCTTCAAGATTTAAAAATTTATCAATTATGATAGAACTTAATCTTCTTTTTTCATTTTCTTCAAGAGATTCCCTTTTTATTCTTATCTCTTTTCTCACAAGATTTTTTATATATTTTTTATTCATAAATTTCTGCACCATTTAAAAGGCTTTTTACACTTTTAAGATCATTCCAGAAATCAAGAGCTACTTTTGATTTTTTTCCACTGCTGTCTCTTGATTTTTTAGTGAAATTTACATCATAAGTGGTAATAAGTTTTATTCCACCTCTCCATGTTTTAACTTCTCCTCTTTCTCTTCCCATATCTATTTCTTTTTCAAGAAGAAGCTCACCTACATCTTGTCCAAGAGCAACAATAATTTCTGGCTGTATAAGTGCTATTTGCATATCAAGAAGATCTTTAAGCTTTCTTTTTTCATCATCAAAAGTTTCTCTATATTTTATCTTGCTTTTTGTAAGAGTTGTTATGTAATAATCTTCAGGGCTTATTTCAGCAATATCACATAATTTTATTAAAAATTCACCACTTGAACCTACTGCAACTTTTAAATCAGAAGTTTCATAAAGCTCTGCATCATCTCCTATGAAAAGAATTTTAGCTTCTTTATTTCCACTTCCAAGGAGAATTTCTTCATCTTCTTTTGATGAATTCAGTCTATTCATAGTCCCTATTTCAAATCTCAGTTCTTCCCATAATTCATCTTTTTCCATGATTTATCCTCCTATATTTCATACATTTCTGTTACTTGATCCTGATGAGCTATTTCAATAGGAATATTTATATTAAATCTTCCAAGTTCCTGATAAATTGTTCTTGATACAATTTCAAAGTTATTGCTGTCCTTACTTACATGGGCAAGATAGACCTTTTTTAAATCTGTATTATAGCTTTCACACACAAATTTTGCAGCATCATTATTTGAAAGATGCCCATTTCTGCTCTTTACTCTGTCTTTAAGCTCCCATGGATAATTACATTCCATAAGCATTCTATAGTCATAATTTGATTCTATAATCATGATATTTACATTTTTAAAAAGTTCTCTCACTCTATTATCAACATATCCAATATCAGTTGAAATTCCAAGAGTTTTTCTACTTGCAATTCCCTCTATTCTAAAACCTACTGTTCTTTTTGCATCATGCATTACATCAACAGGAAGAACTTTTACCTTTTCTTTTAAAACAAAAGTTTCATTATCTATGAATATAAGATTGCCATCATTTATTTTTCCAAGTTTATTTTCACATACACTATAACTTTCTTTTGTTATATATACAGGTATATTATATTTTCTTGATAAAATTCCTGCTCCTTGTATATGATCTGAATGCTCATGAGTAATTAAAATCCCTTCTATTTCTTCTGGACTTTCATTTATCTCCTTAAGCCTTCCCTCTATTTTTTTCCCACTGAAGCCTGCATCTACAAGAAATTTTACTCCGTCAACTTCAATAAAAGTAGAATTTCCCCCACTTCCGCTTCCTAATATTGATACCTTCATTTTATTCCCTTTCTGTCTTAAAAATAAAAATACTTATTTTATATTATACCATAAAAAGAATCTTATAAAAATAAAAAAGACAGAACCGATTTAAATTATATAAATTTTTCGGAACTGTCTTTATATTATTATATTGCTTCTTTTTGAATATTTTCTTTTCTTATTCTTTCTCTTTCATATTTTATTTCTCTATGCTTATTTCTTTTTTCTACCAAATCATTATATTTTTTACTTAAAAATCTCATGTATTCATATTCAAAAACATAATCTGAATCTAAGAAATAAATTCCAGTATCAACTTTTGTTGAAAATCCATAAAGAGCTCCCATATACCATTCTCTGAAATCTATTCCTACAGGGTGATATACATCAAGTTGCCCCACTCCATAGCTATTCACTGCAAAAGCTGAAAAATCTCTTACATTTGTAGGCCCTAAAAGAGGAGCTACTACATAAGGCCCTCTTCCTACTCCATAGTATCCAAGAGTCATTCCAAGATTTTCTTTATATTGAGGAATACCAAGTTTTGTTGCAGGATCAAAAAGTCCTAAAATTCCTACTGTACTGTTTATCCCAAATCTTAAAGCTGATTCAAAGCCCTGAGTAAATTTAAGCTGTAAAAAAGAGTTTAAAGCAGTGCTGATATTTCCAAAATTAGTAAAGAAATTACTGAATCTTTTTTGAAAAAAATCAGGTGTATAATATTTATATTTTGTAACAGCTGGCTTTAATACATATCTATCTGCCATACCATTAAAATAATATACTCTTCTGTTTAAAGGTCCTAACGGATCATCAACTCCATAAAGAATTGCAAGTTCCTGATTAATTTCTTTTCTTTCTGCACTTTCAATATTAGAGCTTTTTCTTACATCATCATGAAAAGTGTGATTATCTGCTCTTTCTATACTGCTACAGGAAATAAGCACAGAAGATAAAATAAATATTATAATTTTATTTTTTAACTTCAACTAACTTACCTCCTTTCATAAAATTCAGCATATTTTTTACATTTTCATAATAATACATATTTCCACAATGTCCACCATAAGGATATACTATTATTCTTCCTTTAAAAACATCTTGAAGATATTTTATATTTTCTTTTGTAAGAATAAGTTCATCTCTGTTTGTTACAGCCATAATTTTATCTGCACTACGAAGGTAATCTTCTATAACCCTTAAATCTGTAAGTTTTATAAGATTTTTAGTTGTCATTGATGTTCCATATTTTTCCTGATAATAAGGAACTGCTAGTCTTTCCATATAATCTTCAAAGTCTGCAAAGTTTATCTTTTCAAAATAAACTCCCATATCTTCATATTTTTCTATTTTTTTATCTACATACACCCCTCTTTTGTTGGCTGCATCTGATAAAAAGTTAATATCTATTGCATTCAATCTAAAAACAAGACCTATTCCAACTTGAAGATCTCTGTCTGTAATTCCTAAATCTCTTAAAACTTTTTCTGGATTCTGATGTTTAATCTCTTCATCTCTTCCTGTAAGAACTGCAAGATTATCAGTTATTGCATTAACTCTTATGAAAAGATTTGTTATATCATTATCAATTGCCTTTTCAAACATATTATCAAGTATTGCTGCTGAAGTATAAAGATTTACAGCTGGATTTACAAGAAATACTCTTTTAAAATTAAAATCTTTTTCTGTTTCATCAATGTATGAAAGAACAGCTGAATGAGTTGCTCCAAGACTATATCCCATAAGATAATAATCTGATACTTCTGCCTTTTTCTCAACAATATCTTTTATTCTGTTTATGGCTCTGTAAAGATCCATTCCATCATTTAAAAGTATTCCAGGCATTTTTTCATAAGATAAAGATACCACGGAATTGGTGTTCATAGTTGATGAAACCCCAACAACGTGGTATCCTGCTGTATAAAATATTCTTTGGAAAAGTTCAGTCTTAAGAGATGTTGCAGACGAACCAGTCCCTGATAAAATAAATACTAATGGTGCTTTTTTATCTTGTAAGGCTACTGAAAATTTGTAGTCTTTCTGATATTCCAAATTGGCAGGAGTTTCTCTTGTATTTATGAAACCTATTCTGTATATATCAATAGGAATTTTTTCCATGATATTTGGAGTCATCATCGTGGATGTCCCCACTACAGTTGCCACATATGGATTTTTAAATGGAAAGTTGTAAGAAAATACATTCATTCCAAATAAGATAAATAATGATAATATAAGTTTTTTCATTATATCTGCCTTCCTTTTATTCCAGTAATGAACTACCAGTCATTTTATATAGGTATATTCTACTAGAAATCAAAGGAAAAAACAAATTATAATTTTAAAACTATGGTCTTAATTCAAAACCAGCTTCTCTTATAGCTACTGCTATTTCATTTCTGTGCTCAGCGTTTGCACATTCAATAACTATTTTAGCTACTTGGTTATTGATTTTTATTCCTGTTTTATACATAGATTGGTTGATTCTTAAGATGTTTGCTTTTTTGTCAGCAAGAACTTGAAGAACTTTGAATAATTCTCCTGCTCTGTCTGGAACAACCACATTGAATTCAGCTTTTCTTCCTTCAAGGATAAGAGCTTTGTTTATAATTCTTTCTATCATGTTGATGTCAGAGTTTCCTCCTGAAATTACACAACAAATGTTTTGTCCTTGTTCTTTAATTTTTCCTGCAAGAAGTGCTGCAACTGGAGTAGCTCCTGCTCCTTCAGCAACAACTTTTCCTTTTTCCATTAAGAATAAGATAGCTCTTGCGATGTCATCTTCACTTACAGTAACGATTTCATCTACATAGTCTCTTATCATTTCACAAGTTAATTCTCCTGCTCTTGCAACAGCAATACCGTCAGCTATTGTAGGAGTTGTTTTTATTGTACAAGGGCATCCTTGTTTAACAGCTTCAAGCATTGATGCAGCATTTTCAGCTTCAACACCAACCATTTTTACTGATGGTTTTAAAGATTTAACAGCTTTAGCTATACCAGAGGCAATACCTCCTCCTCCGATAGGTACTATTACCATATCTACATTTTCAAGGTCTTCAATAATTTCCATACCGATTGTTCCTTGTCCTGCTATAACATAAGGATCGTCAAATGGATGTAAGAATGTAGCTCCTGTTTCAGCTTGAATTTCACATGCTTTTTTATAAGCATCGTCATAAACTGTTCCTACTTGAACAACTTCTGCTCCATATCCTCTTGTAGCCATTACTTTTGATAATGGTGCTGTTCCAGGCATTACAATTGTTGATTTTATTCCAAGATTTGTTGCTCCAAGTGCAACTCCTTGAGCGTGGTTACCAGCTGAAGATGCAATAACTCCTCTTGCTTTTTCTTCTTCAGTAAGGTGCATAATTTTATTTAAAGCTCCTCTTACTTTGAAAGATCCAGTTTTTTGTAAGTTTTCTAATTTAAAGAAAACTTTATTTCCTGTTAATTTTTCCATAGTAGGGCATTCTATTATTTGAGTTCTTTTTACTGACCCTTTTATGGTTTCTGCAGCTTCCTTAATCATATCAAATGTTACTCTTTCCATTTTACATTCCTCCTACTTAAAACCGTTTTTATTCATAAAAACTATTTTGTTTTCAATCAGAGTATACTTTTTTTAGAGAAAATTTTCAAGTACTTTTCACAAATTTATTCTTTTCGTAAAATACTAATCACTCCATCTGCTGTATAATCAATAGCTTCCGAAAAGATATTGATTTTAAAATTTTTTAAAGTTTTGCTTGTTGATGGTCCGATAGATATAACTTTTAGGTTTTTTACGCACGAAATGTCTTTTTCCAAACTAGTTATAAAAGATTTTACAGCTGAAGAGCTTAAAAAAGTTATATATTCAACATTTTCTAAAATCTTTTCCACTTCTTTTTTAGACTTTAAATTAAAAATTGTATTGTATCCAACAAATTTTTCAAATCTTCTGTTATATTTTTTGCTCCACTCAATGTCATCACACGGAGATATGTCTGATGTTATAATAAGAATTCTGTCATTTGGTTCTGTGATTTTTAAAATTTCTTCAGCAAGATCTGCTGTAAGATATTTTTCAGGCATCACATCAGGATTAATTTTAAATTTTTCAAGTTCTTCTTTTGTTTTTGCCCCAACTGCTCCTATTTTTATATTTCCTAAAACTCTCATATCTGGAATATGCTCAAAGAAAAATCTCACCCCATTAGGAGAATTAAAAAGAACTGCCTGATAATTTTTTAAAACCGAATAATCAAAGTTCATCATTTTGTCCTGAATCTTTAAAAAAGATAAAAGTTCTGCATTTCCCCCTGATTTTTCAATTTCACGACAAAAAACTTCTCCCTGTGCAGTGTCTCTTGTAACAAGTATATTTTTTCCAAAAAGATCTTTTTTCTCAAACCATTTAAATTCTTCTCTCTTTGAAACAACATTTCCTATTACAATCACTGCAGGAGAAACTGCTTTCTCTTTTTCTGCTATATCAAAAATATTTTCAAGAGTTCCAGTTATTACTCTCTGTTTTCCAGTTGTCCCCTTCTCAATTACAGCAGTTGGTGTTTTAGGATTTTTCCCATATTTTATAAGTTCTTTTGTTATAAGATTTAAATTTTTCATTCCCATTAGGAAAATAAGTGTTCCATCAAGTTTTGCAATTGGTTCAAAATCATGAAACTTATTATCTTTTGCTGTCATTCCTGTAAATACATGAAAAGATTTAGAAATTCCTCTATGTGTAACAGGGATTCCTGCATATTCAGGTACAGCCACTGCAGAAGTTATTCCTGGAACTATTTCAAAAGGAATATTATTTTCTGCTATTTTCTCTATCTCTTCTCCCCCTCTTCCGAAAACAAAAGGGTCTCCTCCTTTAAGCCTTACTACTGTTTTTCCCTCAAGAGCCTTTTCAACAATCTTATTGTTAATTTCAGACTGAATAAGTCCGCCCTCTGTGTTCTCTTTACCAAGATATATAAATTCTGTTCTTTTTCCGGCAAAATTTAATATTCTTTTATTTATAAGTCTGTCGTAGATGATACAATCAGCTTCTTCTATACATCTTTTTCCTTTAAGTGTAAGAAGTTCAAAATCTCCGCATCCTGCTCCTACAACATAAACTTTTCCTTTTGTGTTTTTATCCATTTATATTCCCTCTAATTTTATCTGCCAGTTCATCTGCCAGAATGATTCCTTTTTCTCTTTTTCCTCTGTGTGTTCCTCTATATAATTTCTCTCCGTTATAATAAATTCCTTTTATTATTATTTCATCTCCTACAATTTCTGCTGCACATCCCATAGGAGTATGACATCCTCCATCAAAAATTCTTGAAAATTCTCTTTCAACTGCTATTACTTCTGTTGTATCTTTATCTACTATTTTTTCAAGCATTTCTAAAATTTCTTTATCATCTTCTCTGCACTGAACACAAAGAGCTCCCTGAGCAGGAGCAGGCATAACTTCATCTTTTGAAAAAAATTGTGTTATTCTGTCCTGAAGTCCAACTCTTATAAGTCCTGCTGCTGCAAGAACTATTCCATCAAATCCTTCTGTTTCAAGTTTATTTAATCTTGTATGAATATTTCCTCTTATAGGTTTTATTTCTGCATCTGGTCTTAAATCTTTAATTGAAACAGCTCTTCTTAAAGAACTTGTTCCTATTACAGGATTTTCAGGAAGATCCATAAGTTTTTTTCCTGTTCTTGAAACAAAAACATCTCTGTTATCCTCTCTTATTGGAATTGCTCCACAAATTAACCCTTCAGGACTTACAGCAGGCATATCTTTCATTGAGTGAACTGCAAGATCTATATCTTTTTCTAAAAGTTCTTTCTCTATCTCTTTAGTGAAAAAACTTTTTAGAGATACACTTTTATCTCCCCAGTTTGTTCTCATATCTTTATCCCCTGTAGTTACTATTACTTTTATTTCAAATATCATTTGAGGAAATTTTTCTTTAAGCATTTGAACTACAAGCTCTGTCTGAGCCATTGCAAGTATACTTCCTCTTGTACCTATTACTATTTTATTTCTTAACATTTAATATCCTTCCTTAAACTTTTCTCTTATTTTTTTCATTTCACATGTAACCCATGTATATTGTATTTTTGGTCTTTTAAGAACTAAAGGAACAACTCCCATTTCATAAGCTGCTTCCATTTTTTCAGCTTCTCCTCCTGTTGCTCCGCTCTCTTTTGTAACCACATATTTTATATTATAATTTTTATAAATTGCCTTATTAAATTCTTTTGAAAAAGGCCCTTGAATTCCAATTATATTTTTTGCTTTTATTCCTGCTTTTTCTGCTTTTTCTATAGATTCAGAAACAGGCAGAATCCTGAAATATATATTTTCAAGATTTTTTAAATTTTTAAATTCATGAATATTATTACTTCCTAAAGTAACAAGAATATTTCCTTCAAGTTTTTCAATAAACCTTGCCATTTCCTCTGCTGAAGTAAAGTCTATACTATTTTTATATCCAAGGTTTTCTCTTTCAAAACGAAAATATTCTATTTTCTGGCTTTCTGCTGCCCTCATTGCATTTAGAGATACCTCCTGTGCATAAGGGTGGCTTAAATCAAAAATTCTTTTTATGCTGTATTCAGAAATAAATATTTTCATCTGTTCTTCATTCATAGGCAGGGACATTGCATATACCCCACTTTCTTCTGCAAGTTTTTTTCCATAATCACTTGCTGTAGTAAGAATAATATTTTTTAAATCTATATTTTTATCTTCTGATAAAATATTTATAAAATCTCTTGAGTCTTTTGTCCCGCCTATTATCCAATCCATCTTAATCTACCTTATATCCTCTCGGTGTTATCATTTTTCCATTTTTTATAAAAGTTTTTGAATTTCCGATTATAACTGTGGTAAACATATTTATTTCAAAATCTAGCATTTTTTCAAGTGTTGTAATGTCACAGCTTTCTCCGTCCCGTCCAGTATTTCTTACAATAGCAACAGGAGTGTTTTTGCTTTTATATTTAAGTATAATTTCTGTAGCTTCATTTATAAGCTCAGGTCTTCCGTTACTTCTTGGATTATAAAGAGAAATTACAAAATCTCCTTCTGAAGCAAGAGCCACTCTCTTTTTTATAAGTTCCCAATCTGTAAGAAGATTACTTAAAGATATTGTAACATAATCATGCATAAGTGGAGCTCCTGCAACTGAAGCTGAAGCATTTGAAGATGTCACTCCTGGAATAATTTCCACATCAATATTTGAATCTCCTGCAACTTCAAGCATTATTCCTGCCATTCCATATACTCCTGCATCTCCTGAACTAATAAGGGCTACAACATTTCCTTCTTCTGCAAGTTTTAAAGTTTCTTCACATCTTTCCACCTCCTTTTTCATCGCAGATTTTACTGTTTTCTTATCTGGAAATATTTTTTCCACAAGAGCAATATAAGTTTTATGCCCTATTATTATATCTGATTCTTTTATGGTATTATAAGCTCTGAAAGTCATATTTTCTTTATTTCCAGGCCCTATACCAACAACATAAATTTTTCCTTTTTTATCCATTCTTTTTTGTCTCCTCTTCAAAAATAGAAATAGTTATTCCATCATATTTAAGTTTTTCAGCTAAAAATTTTCCTTTTCCTTTTCCAGTTATAAAAGCACATGGAGCTGAAACTGCTCCTACTCCTATTGTTTTCTTTACAAATTCAGACTGCTCAAAATTTTTTTCTATTTTCTTTATTTCTTCACAGGAAATTATTTCAACTTTCCTTTTAAAAAAATCTGCTGCCTCATATATTCCTTTCTCATCTTTCTTTACATCTGCAGTTGTAAATATTCTGATACTTTCTTCTGAAAGATTATATTTTTCAAGGGAATTTCTAATAGCTTCTATTATTTTTATTCCCTCTTTTTCTCTTCTACATCCTATTCCTATCACAATATTTCTTGGAATAATATGAGAAATTTCTATATTTTTTCTATTTGAAATTATTATTACTCCTTCAGGATTTTCACCTTCCATGTTTTCAGGAATTTTTATATCTACTTTTTTTCCTGCTACAACAAGGCTTGTAACTTTTTTAGCTGATTCAAGGCTTTCAAGTTTTCCATTTATTTTTAAAGCTATTGTATCTGCTGCTATTTTTCCAGATACATCTGAAGCTGTTGAAATTACAGGTACAGAACCTGTGATTTCAGACAAAATAACAGCTGCTTCATTTGCTCCTCCAAGATGTCCTGAAAGAAGTGAAATTATAAAATTTCCCTCTTCATCCATACTCAATACTGCTGGATCTACATCTTTTGATTTTATAAAAGGAGCTATGGTTCTTACTGCTATTCCTGCTGCTGTTATAAAAAGAAATGTATCATATTTTAAATTTATTTTTCCATAAAATTCCTGCAGCCTTCCCTCAATTAAAAAAGTTCCTTCTCTCATAAATTTAGAAATTGTAAAAATATCACATTCTATCTTTGATTTTATTGAAAAAGCTCTGTCTACACCTTTATTTGTAACTGTTATAACTGCAAGTTTCATAATCTTCCTGCCTTTATTATTTTTTTATCCCTGTTCTATATTCGTGAGTAAAATATTTATCATAAAGTTTTGATTTTGAATAGTTTGATTTTTCTTCTAGGAAACGGCCTACAAGAATTTGTGCTGTTTTATTTATTCCCTCTTCCTTTACTTTTTTACTTATGTTTTCAAGAGTTCCCATTAATATTTTTTCATCTTCCCATGTTGCTCTCTGAACAACAGCAATTGGAGTATCTGGAGAATAATGAACCAGAAGTTTTTTTACAACTTCATCTATCATCTGCACTGATAAAAATATTGCCATTGATGCTTTATGTGAAGCAAGGCTTTCAAGGCTTTCTGTTTCAGGAACAGGAGTTCTTCCTTCAAGTCTCGTACATATTACTGTCTGACTTACATCTGGAAGAGTAAACTCTTTTTTTACTGCTGCAGCTGCTGCAAGAAATGAACTTACTCCTGGTATAACTTCGTATTCTATTCCATTTTCATCAAGAATATCCATTTGTTCCCTATGAGCTCCAAATATAGCAGGATCTCCTGTATGTACTCTTGCTATTTTTTTATTATTTTTTGCTGCAGTTATCATTATATCCATAACTTCTTCAAGATTTAAAACAGCACTGTTATAAACTTCAGCTCCCTCTTTGTGACAGTCTATTACTTCTTTAGGCACAAGAGAACCTGCATATATTATAACATCTGCATCTTTTATAATTCTCTGCCCTTTTACTGTAATAAGTTCTGGATCTCCAGGGCCAGCACCTATGAAATAAACTTTTTCCATTTTTCCACTCCTCCTTTTTTTAAAATCATTGTAGAAAAATATGGTACATTTTCACTGTCAACTTCATCAAGATTAAAATAAATTTTTTGACTTTCTTTTCCTGATTCAGATACCATTAAAACATTGTTCATATTTCCTGTTTCTCTTATAGCTTCTTTAAGTTCTTTAAATTTAAGAGCCACTTTCATAAAAACAATATTATCTGCACTTTCTATTTCTTTTTTTATATCACACTTTTTATGAAGAGGAACAACTTTTAAAGTTTCATTTCCCATTACAAGAGGAAGATTAAATCTTGAACTCATATCAGCAAAGGAAGAAATTCCAGCTATTGTTTCAACTTCATGAAAATCTGAAATATTTTCAAGAAGATATACATAAGTACTGAAAGTCATAGGATCTCCTATTGTTAAGAATCCTACATTCTTTCCTGTATCTAAATATTCTTCAACAATTTTACTGTTTTTAATTCTTTCTTCCTGCCTTTTCTTTATATCTGGATTCATTGAAAATTCCATATTAATAATTGTGCAGTTCTCTTTAAGATAATTTTTAGCTATTGAATAGGCTGTACTTTCAAAATCTCTTCCTGCATCAGGAACTATTACTATATCTAATTCTTTTAAAGCATTCACTGCTTTTATAGTTATCATTTCAGGATCTCCTACTCCAACTCCTATTCCATAAAATTTACTCATTAAAATCTCCTTTTTCTCCTGTTACTATGTAAATTGGATTCTCTCCATACATCATTGTATAATTTCCTATTTTTTTCCCTCTGGCTACACTCATATTTATAATTTCACTGTTTGTTATTTTATATTTTTCAAATATATTTTTTATTTCTGAAATAGTTTCCAAAGTTATAGCATTAATAACAATAATACTTTTTTCATCAGAATATTTTATAAAATATTCAACTATTGAATCAAGTCTTCCAGATGAACCCCCCACAAACATTCTGTTAAATTTTTTGATACTCAAGTCATCAGGAGCTGTACCTTGTATTACTTCCAAATTTTTTATACTAAATTTCTTTATGTTTTCTTTTATGAGTTCTATTCCTTCAGATTTTTTCTCTATGGCATAGACTTTTCCTAAAGAAATATATGTAGCTGCCTCTATTCCAACTGATCCTGTTCCAGCTCCCACATCAATAAGAACTGAGTCTTTTTCTAATCTTAACTTTGCTACAGACACAGCTCTTATTTCTTGTTTTGTCATGGGAACTTCCCCTCTTATAAATTCTTTATCTGCTATATGCCCCATTATTTCTCCTTTTTTAAAATAAGCACATTCATTTTATAATCTCTTTTATGCTCTTCAATATCTCTTGCATAAAATTCTGTTATTTTTTCATCAGGATACGAAAGCCTTTCCCCAACTATCATTTTTATATTTGAAAAATTATTTTTTATCAAAATCCTTCCTATATAATAAGGAGAATTTTTATCATCTGTAAGCAGAATAATACCTGCAGTACTGTTTTTTAAAGCTTCTGGAATATCAATCTCTCTTCCATGAACACTGTATAAATTATAATGTTCCCAAGTCTCTCCCAATTTAGCAAAAAGATACTGAAAAGATGATATACCTGGAACTACATTAAAAACTCCGTTATGGACTGTCTTTTTAAGATAATTCAAAAAACTGTAAAACCCTGTATCCCCTGAAACTACTACAGTTATTTCTTTTTCAGATATTTTTTCCTGTACATATTCCACTGTATCTGAAAGTTTTTTTAAAATATATTTTTCTTGTGATAAATTTAAAAGTGAAGATATATCTTCAAGCTGTCTCTCTCCTCCTATAACTATATCAGCAGACTTTATACATTTTATTCCTGCTCCTGTAAGATAATCTATATTCCCAGTTCCAAGACCTACAACATTAATCTTCTTCACTTTTCTGCACCTCATTTAAAAGTCTATAAAATCCTTTACTGTGTCCAAGTTCTTTTCCACTGAAAGCAAAAAGCATGACTTCACACTCTATTTTTTCATCTCTTACATATTCTTTTGATTTTTGTGCTGCCTTATCTGCTATCAAATTAAAAAGCTCTTTTTTCTCTACATATTCACAAGCTTCTTCAACTGTATTTGATTTTAAAATTTTCATTATATTCTCATAACTTTCTCCTATAAGAAAAGCATTTGCTCCCATAATTTCCATACGGCAATCTGCTGTTCTGCTGTGAGTATTATATATTCCTCCTGCAATTTTAACTGCCTTTCCTATATGCCCGACAAGAAAAATCTTTTTAAATCCCAATTCTGCTGCGCTCTCAAGCATAAAACCAACATAATTGCTCATCACAATTATTCTTTCTGTATTAAGTCCATGTTCTTCACAATATTTTTTTCCATGATTTCCAAAAGAAAAAATTACAAAATCTCCACCTCTATTTTCCTTTAAAACTTTAAGTTCTGTATAAAGAGAATTTTTAAGAGCTTCTTCACTCATAGGGTTTAATATTCCAGTTGAACCTAAAACAGAAAGTCCACCTATAACTCCTAATTTTTCATTAAAAGTTTTTTTTGCTTTTTCTTTTCCTGAAGGGATATATATTATTATTTCTGCTCTAATATTTCTTTCCTGAATTATTTCTACAGCAGTATTTTCTATCATCTTAAGAGGACCAGGATTTATAGCTGATTTTCCTACAGGACACTGAAGTCCTTTTTTTGTGGCAACTCCTACTCCATACCCTCCATAAATTAAAATATTGTTAAAATAATATCCCTTTTTTATTTGAGGAAATTCTCTGTTTTTTTCAAGTATTTTAATTTTTACACAAATATCTATTCCATTTGTAACATCAGGATCATCACCTGAATATTTCTCTACAACTGCAGTAGCTGAATTTTTTCTTTTTTTTACTTTTTTTATAGGAATCTTTAAAGTTTCTCCATTTAAGGCTTCTATTTCTGCTGTTTCTATATTTTTATTATCAAGGACAGCCAAAAGAGCAGCTTTTACACAGGCAGTAGCACATGCTCCTGTAGTATAACCTGATTTTAATTTTTTCACTAAAATCCCTCTCTCTTATAAATCTGATACAAAATCCCATGAAGTATAGATACTGCAACTGTACTTCCTCCCTTTCTGCCATTTACTGTAATATAAGGGACTCCTGTATTTTTAAATACTTCTTTTGACTCTTTAGCACCTACAAATCCTACTGGAACTCCTACTACAAGAGAGGGTTTTTCTATTTCTTTTTTTTCAATCATTTCTTTTAATTTATAAAGAGCTGTAGGAGCATTTCCTATAAGAAAGATTTTAGTTTCCTTATCTTTTCCTGCATGTTCCATTCCAACTATTGATCTTGTAATTCCTCTTTTTTTAGCTTCCTCTGCAACTTTTTCATCACTTACAAGAGAATAAGGAACACAGTTATATTTTTTTAAAATTATTTTACTAAGTCCATTTACTATCATATTTGTATCACAGTAAATTTTACACCCTTTTGAAAGTGCTCCTGCACCAAATTTTACAGGATTATTTATAAATTCAATAAGATCAGCATATTCAAAATCTGCTGTTGTATGAATAACTCTTTTTACTATTGGAAGTTCCTGATTTGTAAATTTTTCTGATTTTTTTCCAAGTTCCTCTGTTATTATCTCAAAACTTCTTTTTTCTATATCTTCAGGCTTTTTTATATAATCTCCCATTACATCTTCTCCTTGTTTTTCAATGCTCTGTCCATAAGGTCAAAAATTATACCACTGCTTTTAAAAAAATGAATATGAGGATAACCACACAAAAGATTTTTTGAAGAAAAACCACATTCCCATTTTCTTCCATTAGGTTTTTCTATTTTAAATTCTTTTCTTTCCTCTCCCTCTTTTTTTATTTTTGAATAATGAAATTCATGCCCTCTTCCATATATATTCTCTTTATATTCTATATTTATATATCCAAATCTAGCTATATCTAGTTTTTCTCTCATTTCAATTATATTTCCTGTAAGACCTACAAAAGAATATTCTTTTCCAAAAAAAGTTATAAGTTTATCTGAAAGATATATAAATCCTCCACATTCGCCATAAATAACTCCTCCTTTATTATAAAAATCCTTCACTGAATTTATCATTGAAATATTCTTTGAAAGTTCTTCAGAATAAATTTCAGGATAGCCCCCTCCAAAATAGAGCATATTAATATTTTCAGGAATTTTTTTATCCATTAAAGGAGAAAAATATACTATTTCTGCTCCTGTATTTTGAAGAAATTCTATATTATCATTATAATAAAATGAAAAAGCACTGTCTTTTGCAATTCCTATTCTAAGTCCTTTATATTTATTTTTATTATAAAAAAATAAATTTTTTAAAGAATAATTTGGAATAAATTCTGAAACTTTATAAATCCCTTGAATATCAACAGTCTTTTTTATTTCATTTTTTAAAAATTCTATCTTCTCTTTCAAATCTTTTACTTCATGAGCTTGCATAAGCCCAAGGTGTCTGCTTGAAACAGAGACTTCTTTAAGCTCAGGAATATAACCAAAACATTTTGTATTACAATATCTTTCTACAGCTTCCTTTAAAATTTTATAAGTTTTCTCACTTGAAATTCTGTTTATAATTACTCCTGCTACATTAACTCTTCTGTCAAAATTTACATATCCCATAACCTGGGCTGCAATACTTGTGCTTTTTCCTTTTCCATCTACAACAAGAATAACAGGAAGATTTAATATTCTTGCTGTATGAGCAGAACTTCCATTATCAAGAGAGTTATCCATTCCATCATAAAGTCCCATCACTCCCTCAACTATAGCAAAATTTTCTGTATGTTTTAAAAAGCTTTCTCTTATTCCATCTTCTCCCATTAAAAAGTAATCAAGATTATAACTTTTATTTCCTGTAACATATTCATGAAATTTTCCATCTATATAATCAGGTCCTGTTTTAAAAGGAGAAACATTTTCAAAACATGCCATAAGCCCCATTGAAACTGTTGTTTTCCCTATTCCACTATTTGTTCCTGCAATAAGAAATCCTCTCATTTTAAAACCTCTTTCATAGCTTTTATTACTTTTTCATTTTTATCTCTGTCTTTTATTGCTAGTCTTACAAAACTTTTATCAAGAAATTTAAAATTTGAAGCATTACGGACAAGTATATTTTTTTCAGTCATCATATTTTTAAATTCTTCTGCTGTTTTATTATATAACTTTATTAAAATAAAATTTGTTTCTGTCTCATAAACTTTTATTATTTTATTATTTTCAAATTTTTTTAATTCTTTTGTAAACCACTCTCTTTCTTCTGCAATCCATTTTTCAGTATTTTTTATATACTCTTCATCGTTTAAAATAACTTTTCCTGCTAGGTCTGCAAAAGCATTTACACTCCATGGTTCTCTTATATTATTTATTTCCTCTCTTATTTTTTTATTAAAAACTATCCCGTATCCTAGTCTTAATCCAGGAAGAGCAAAAAATTTTGTAAGAGCTCTCAGTATAAAAATATTTTCAGACTTAAACCCTGCAGCTGTTTTATCTTCCCAACCTTTTATAAATTCTATAAAACATTCATCTATAAAAAGTTTTGTATTTGATTTTTCAAGATATTCATTTATTTCAAATATATTTTCTTTTAAAATAAATTTTCCTGTTGGATTATTTGGATTACAAATAACAGCTAAATCATATTCAGCTGCTTTTTTCATAAAATTTTCTTTATCTAAAACAAAATTATTTTCCTCTTTCATTTGAAAAAAATCAATTATACAATCAATATTTTTTAAAGCTCTTTCATATTCTGCAAATGTTGGAGCTGCAATTAAAACTTTTTTAGGCTTTAAAGCTTTCATATAAAGAAAAAGGACTTCTGTTGCACCATTTCCTACAATAATATTTTCAGCAGGTATATTATTATACTTTCCTATCTTTTCTCTTAATTCTGTATAATCTATATCAGGATATCTTTCTAAAAGTAAGAAATTTTCTAAAACAGCCTTTTTTAAACTTTCAGGAACTCCGAGAGGATTAATATTTGAGCTGTAATCAAGTATATCTTTTCTTCCCTCTCTCTGCAATTTATATATATTTCCTCCATGAATTTCCACAGTTTTCCTCCATCTATTAAACAAAGATTATTGAAATATTTTATATAACAATTCTTAATAATGAAAAAAATATTATTCCAATAGCAGAAGTTCCATATAAAAGTTTTCTTCCTCTTAAAATATCATTAAGTTCAAAATCTTTTATCTTATCCCCTATTGTTGGCTTATCATAAACTACTCCAAAATATTTTGTTTTTCCTCCAAACTGAACTCCTAAAGCTCCTGCAAAAGCTGATTCTCCATGAGCTGAATTAGGACTTGCATGATTATGTCTATCTCTTAAAAAAATCTTAAAAGATTCTTTCCAGTTAAATCCTGTAAAAAAAGCTGCTGTTGGTATAAGAAAAGCACCAGCTATTCTTGCAGGAATAAAATTTGCTATATCATCAATTTTTGCTGATACAGTTCCAAAATTTATGTATCTTTCATTTTTATAACCAAGCATAGAATCAAGAGTATTTATCGCTTTATATCCCATAGCAAAAGGAAGAGCAAGTGAAACTCCTTTCACTGTAAAAAAACTTCCTGCAAAAGCAAAAAACATAGGAGAAATTATTCCATCAACTGAGTTTTCACTGAATGTTTCAAGAATACTTCTTATTATCTGTCTATTATCCATTTTTTCTGTATCACGGCTTACAAGATAAGAGAGCTTTTTCTTAGCATCTTCTAAATCCCCTGATTTTAAAATTTTATATACTCTTATTCCTTCATCAGCAAGACATTTCCCAGCAAGAGTTGTATAAAGGAAAAATATTTCAATATACTTAGATATCCCAGCTAAAAAATATGAAATTAATACAGAAACTGATATTA
The DNA here is from genome assembly GCF_021531595.1 of Fusobacterium perfoetens. Classification (NCBI taxonomy): domain Bacteria; kingdom Fusobacteriati; phylum Fusobacteriota; class Fusobacteriia; order Fusobacteriales; family Fusobacteriaceae; genus Fusobacterium; species Fusobacterium perfoetens. Next base: position 57,594 of record NZ_JADYUD010000002.1, on the reverse strand, counting down.
CTAAAAAAGCTGTCACTCCCCCCCAGAAAGTTTTATTTTTTAAATTATAAAGATGTTTTTCAAGAAAATTTATAAATTTCCCTATAAATCTAACTGGATGAGGAAACCATTCAGGATCCCCAAAAATTAAATCAAAAATATAAGCTATTAAATACTTTATTACAAAATCCATAAAATCACATTCTTTCACTAAATTTAATATTACTTACTTTATTTTTTAAATATAATCTCATAAATTTTTTCAATATCAATATTTTCTCTCATTATTTTTTCAAGTTTATCAAATTGTTTTTCTCTGTATTCTTCATAACTTTCTTTTAAAAATTTATAAGACATTCCTTTTTTCTCTCTCACTATATTAAGAATTCTTTCTGTAATGCAATTATTTTCAAAAATTCCATGTATATATGTCCCAAATATATTTTCTTTTACAATAGCTTTTATAAATTTATCATCTGTAAGAGAGTTTTCTGTTTCAGAAAAACTTATTCCCTGATGAATTTCATATCCAAAAATTTCACAACCATCCATTCCTTGTAAAATTCCTTCTGTATTTTTCAGTTTTCCTCTATATTGAGTTGTTGTTTTTCCTTCTGAAAAAACTGTAGTCATATTAAAAAGACCTACTCCCTTTACTGTTCTTGGATTTCCTTCAACTCCATCTTTATCACACAGTTCTTTTCCAAGAATTTGAAATCCTCCACAAATCCCTATTATTATTTTTCCTTTTTGATGAAGCTCTTTAATTTTTTTATCTATTCCCTTTTCTCTTATAAATTCCATATCACTTATAGTATTTTTAGAACCAGGAATAATTATTATATCTGCATCATCAAGTTCATAAGGATTGTCTGTATATGATACTCCCACATCTTCTTGTTTTTTTAAAGGATCTATATCTGTAAAATTTGAAAGATGATTTAAGTTTATAACAGCAACATTTATTGCTTTTCCTTTTTCTTTTCTTAATCTTTCTGTAACCCTGTCTTCATCTTCAATATCAACATCAAAATAAGGAATTATGCCAAGAACAGGAACTTTTATTATCTCCTCAAGTTTTTTTATTCCTGACAGAAGCATGTCTTTTCTTCCTCTGAATTTATTTATAATAATTCCTTTTACTCTCTCTCTTTCATGAGGCTCAAGAAGAACCATCGTTCCTACAACAGAAGCAAAAACTCCCCCTCTGTCTATATCGGCTACAAGAATAACAGGAGCATCTGCCATTTCAGCCATTCCCATATTCACTAAATCATTTTCTTTAATATTTATTTCAACAGGACTTCCTGCTCCTTCAAGAACACAGATATCAAATTTTTCTGTTTTTTTATAAGCTTTTAAAATATGCTCTTTATACTTTGGTTTTTCTTTTGAAAAATCATATCCACTCATATTTCCCACAGGCTTTCCATTTAAAATTATCTGAATCTGATTATTTCCACAAGGTTTAAGCAGAAGAGGATTCATATATCCTTCAGGCTCAATTTTACATGCAGCTGCCTGAACTCCCTGAGAACGCCCTATTTCCAATCCATCTTTTGTAACATATGAATTAAGAGCCATATTCTGTGCTTTAAAAGGAGTTACCTTCCAGCCATTTTTATAAAAAACTCTGCAAAGTCCTGCTGCTGTAATACTTTTTCCAGCTCCTGAAGATGTTCCAAGTATCATTATATTTTTATTTTTTTTCATAAAAATTTCCTCATTTCTGCTAATATATTATGAACAATAATAAAAAAAATCCTTCCAATACAAAAAGAAGGACTTTTATAATCTGAATAATAAATACTCCCCGTCCTCGCAGGTTGTAAAAGGTTTTATACGGCAGGTCTCCTGACTTAAATTCATCTTACTTACAGCCCTTCCCAAAGAAAAATCTTTAGTGGTAATATGCTGCTTTCATCATTCTTACAGTGGCGGGACCGTGTGAGAATTACACTCATCTTCCCTATTAATCATTTTCATGAACCGTAAAAACTTCTATTCTATTTTTAGTATACATAAACTTTCATACTCTAGTCAAATTATATTTTTCTTACATAAGACAAAATTTCAACTGACTTTCTTGAAAGCTCAAAACTATTTATTTTAGATTCTATTTCTCCTTTTTTTATTAGAGAAATAAATTCTTTAAGCTCATAAATCATCTGATTTTTTTCCTGAACACATGAGATATCTTCTTTCTCTCCGTTTCTCGGAATAATTTCAACTTTATCAGCAGTTGAAATGTGATTTATAACAATACTTCCTTTTTCTCCTAAAATTTCACTTGGAATATTAGTTTCAGTTATTTTTGAATAAATAACTGAAGCTATTTTATCTCCATAATTTAAAATTATATTACCTGCTCCATCAACCCCAGAACTTAAAAAAATATTACTTCCTGTATATGATTTTGGAATTCCAAAAAGTGACAGAACAAAATAAAGTGGATACACTCCTATATCAAAAGCTGATCCCCCATCAAACTCAGGATTAAAAACATTTGTCACTTCTCCTTTTTTCAAAAGGTCATATCTTGAAGAATATTGACAGAAATTTGCAGTTATATTTCTTATATCTCCAATTCTTCCTATATTTTCTCTCACTGCTTGAATGTTTGGAAGAAAAGTTGTTTTCATTGCCTCCATTAATGTTACATTATTTTCTTCTGCAATAGCTGTCATCTTATCAAAATCTTCAACTTTTGTTGCTATAGGTTTTTCACAAATAACATGTTTTTTATTTTTTAAACATAAAATTGACTGACTGCTATGAAGTGAATTAGGTGATCCTACATAAACAGCATCTATCTCTTCTGATTCTGCCATTTTCTCCAGATCTGTAAATATTCTACAGTTTTCTATATTATACTTTTTTACAAATTCTTCAGCTGTCTCCCTTTTTCTTGAATAAACTGCTTTTACTTCAGCACCTTCTGTTATTTTTATTGCTTCTATAAAATCTCCACTTATCCAATTTGTACCTATAATCCCAAATCTTACCATATAACATCACCCTTCTTTAAAAATATATCTTTTAAAATATATTATCACAGTAAAAAAATTTATTAAAGATTTATTCTTTTATTTTACAAATATTTAATATTTTTTTCAAAAACATGATAAAATATCTTTAAAGATATGAAAAATCTATTTATTGTTGCAAGGAGGATAAGATGAAAAAAGTTTTGACTATAGCTGGTTCTGATTCTTGTGGAGGAGCAGGAATACAAGCAGACTTAAAAGCAATGAGTGCAATGGGAGTATACGGTATGAGTGTTATTACAGCTGTAACTGCTCAAAATACTATGGGAGTTTTCGGAGTTCAGGAAATCTCAAAAGATATAATAGAACAACAAATAAAAGTAATATTTGAAGATATAGAAGTTGACAGTGTTAAAATTGGGATGCTTTCAAGCAGTGAAATAATAAGAACTATTGGAGAGGCTCTTAAAAAATATAATGCTAAAAATATTGTTATTGATCCTGTAATGGTTTCAAAAAGTGAATATAAATTATTAAAAGATGAGGCTATTGAAGAACTAAAAAAATTTATCTCTCTTGGAGAACTTGTAACTCCAAATATACCTGAAGGAGAAATTCTTGCAGGAATGGAAATCAAAAATGAAGATGATATGATAGAAGCTTCAAAAAGAATTCAAAAACTTGGAGCTAAAAATGTTCTTATGAAAGGTGGACACAGACTTGATAACTGTACTGATGTTCTTCTTCTTGCTGACGGAAAAGTTGTTAAATTCCCTGGTGTAAGAATTGACACTAAAAATACACATGGAACAGGATGCACACTTTCATCAACTATTGCTTCTCTTATAGGAAAAGGACACTCTGTTGAGGAAGCTGTAAGATTAGGAAAAGAATATATCACTGAAGCTATCAGAAATTCTTTCCCTATAGGACATGGAGTAGGTCCTGTAGGACATTTTGTAGACTTATATAAGAAAGCTGGAGTCAAATATGAATAAGATAGATTACTCTCTTTATCTTGTTACTGACAGAGATATTCTTGGAAACAGAAATCTTTATAAAGCTGTTGAAGACAGTATAAAAGGAGGAGCAACTGTTATTCAGCTGAGAGAAAAATTTATAAATGATGAAAAGTTTCTTGAGATTGCAAAAGAACTTCAAAAAGTTACTAAAAAATATAATATTCCCTTAATCATAAATGATAATGTTAAAATTGCAAAAGAAATTGATGCTGAGGGAGTTCATATAGGTCAAAGCGATGAATCTTTGGAAGAAGCAAGAAAAATACTTGGAAAAGATAAAATAATAGGAGTTTCTGTAGGAAGTGTTGAGGAAGCTCTTAAAGCTGAAGCAGGAGGAGCTGATTATCTTGGAATAGGAACTGTTTTTTATACAGGAAGTAAAAAAGATATAAATGAGCCTCTTGGACTTAAAAATTTAGAAATTATAGCTCATAGTGTGAAAATTCCAAGTGTTGCCATAGGAGGAATACATCTTGATAATATAAAAGAAGTTATGAAAACTGGAGTCTGTGGTGTTGCTGTAATATCTGAAATACTTGGAAAAGAGGATATTGAAAAGGCTTCAAAAACTTTACTTTCTTTTATAAAATAATACAGGAGGCAAAAATGGAATTTGAAAGAGAACAGCTTGGAAATGTTATTACAAGCATAAGAGAAAAACAACCTATTGTTTTTCATATTACAAATACAGTTACAATAAACGATTGTGCAAATATTACCCTTGCAGTAGGAGCTTCTCCTCTTATGTCTTTTTGTGAAGAGGAATTTGAAGATATTCTTTCTTTTGCTTCATCACTTGTTATTAATATAGGAACAATGGATAAACAAATGAGAGAAAGTGTTGTTAAAGCAGGACAAATTGCAAATAAACTTGGAAAACCTGTTATTCTTGATCCTGTTGGAGCAGGAGCAACAAAAGCAAGAAAAGAACTTGTTGAAAAACTTCTTGCAGGTGTACATTTTGCAGTTATAAAAGGAAATATGGCTGAAATTAAATCTATATATGGAATTCAAAACTCTGAAAACAGAGGTGTAGATTCAGCTGAAGATTTAGAAAATGGAGCTGAAATAGCAAAAGCTCTTGCTAAAAGATATGATACTGTCATTGCTGTTACTGGAAAGCAAGACATTGTAAGTGATGGACACAGAGTTGCAAAAATTAATAATGGTACTCCTATTCTTGCAAAAGTTACAGGAACTGGATGTATGACTGCTTCTCTTGTTGGAAGTGCCTGTGGAGCTGTAAGAGATTATTTTACAGCAGCTGCAGCTGCTGTTGCTATGATGGGAATAGCAGGAGAAAAAGCTGAAGAACATTATTCTGTAGGAAGTGGAAACGGAACTATAAGAACTGAAATTCTTGATACAATTTGTAATATGACAGCAGATAGATTTATGGAAAGTGAAAATATAGAACTTTCATAAAAATTTTATAAAAATAAAAAATACAGCAAAGTCAAAAAATAATTTTCAGATTTGAAGTTTTATTTTTTGACTTTCTATTTTTTTGTTTGAAAAAAGTAAAAAATGATCATAAAAAACCACGATTTTAATATTTTTTAACTAAGTTAAATTTTTATTTGACTCTTTCAAAAAACATTGATATACTTAGCTTGTTTGAAAAATATATTTTTTGGTGTGTTTATTTTATTAAAAATTTTTAATAAAATAAACCTGTCAAAAAACATTTTTAAACACTCTATACAATTTACCAAATATTTTGATATTTTCTACTTACATAATCTTACATAGTTTATTTTATCAGATAACTTATCTGATTTTTTTACTTACAATTTTTTTAGGAGGAATATATGAAAAAGAAATTTTCACTTTTATTACTAAGCTTTATTTTTATTACTGAAACTACATTATCAATAGGTACTGAATTAGAAAATCTTGGACCATCTTCAAAAGTTACTCAACATAAACCAAGTAAATGGATATTTTTTCCATCATCTAAACTATTATCCAATGATCTTACAAATACTCAAAATGTTGTAAACAGTCATTCTGATCTTATTGATAAACATACTGAATTTCTTACTGATATAAATTCAAAAGCTCAAGAGCTTGAAAATAAAGTAACAGAACATGAAAAAAATGTAAAAACTGCTACTGAAAATATAAATAATATTAATTCTAAATTAGAAAATATTAATATAAAAATTGAAAGCAATCAAAAAAATATTATTTCAAATACTTCAAATATTTCTACAAATTCTCAAAATATCCAAAAGAATAATAACACTATTCAAGAAAATACAAAAAAAATTAATCTTATTTCTAACGACATTAAAGCCATAAAAGAAAATGAAAATAATATTGAAAAAAACTCTAAATTTATTTCTACAAATTCTGAAAATATAAAAAAAGAAATTGATGACAGGCAAAAATCTGAAAGTGTTATCAATAATAAAATATCTTCAAATACTGTAAGTATTTCTAATAATACTAAAAGCATTGAAGAAAATAGTAATAAAATTACTAAAAATTCTACTGCTATTAATGAAATTCGTGAAAAAAATATTTCTAATAATAAAAAAATCTCTGATAATTCTGATGCTATTGCAAGTAACAGCAAGAAAATTACAGAAAATGAAAAAAATATAAAAAATATAGCTAGTCTTCAAAGTCAAACATCTGTACACACACAAACACTTACAGATCATGAAGAAAGAATTTCTGCTCAAGAAGCTGAAATAATGAATAACAGAGCAAAACTAGAAGACCTTGATGAAAGAGTTTCTAACCTTGATAATAAAGTAAACAGAGGAATGTCATTAATGGCTGCTATGACAGCTATTGATTTTCAAGATGTCAGACCTGGTGAAATAGGTATAGGAGCTGGAGTGGGACATTTTGAAAACAGTCAGGGAGTTGCCTTAGGAATAGCTTTTTCTCCTGCTGAAAATATTAAATTAAATGCTAAATATTCTGTCTCTACAGATGATGTTAAAACTTCATCTATAGGTGTTGGGGGATCTGTAAGATTTAAAATTAGATAAGCATTATAAAAAGGGACTGTTGATTTTTAAAATTTATAACAGTCCCTTTATAATTATTTTTTATTTATAGGAAATGCAATGCTTCATCTATATTCTTACGACCGAAAAATATTCCTCTATCGTTTACAACCATTGCTGGAACACTCATGATTTCATGTTTTTCTTTAAAATCTCTGAATGTTAAAACATCTATTATTTCAACTTGTATATTTTTATTTTCTGCTGCTATTCTCTGCACTGACTGAACAGTCTCAGGACAATTACTACAGCTTAAAGAAACACCAATTTTTACATTTATAGGTCTTTTTATTGCTGAAATTTTTTCAAGAGTCTCTGAAGAAAGTTTCTGACCAGGCCCTGCAACATTGTACATTGCAAGAATAAAAGAGTTCAGTTCATGTCCTCCAGGAACTGTTGAATATTTTATTCCTGAAAAGTCTCCATTTTTATCAAGAATTGCTATTGTAGGGAATCTTTCTACATTAACAGCCTTTTCAAGTTCAGGATTTTCTCCTTTTTCATATAATGAAAATTTTATTTTTTCAGATACTGATGCTATATCTTTTATAGCAATTTCCATTTCAAAAGATTTTTCAAATGAAGAATCTTTTAAAAGAACAAGTTCAATATTATTTTCAAATTTTGAAGCTATCTCTGCCAGCTGTTCCTTTAAAGTGCTGTTTAAAAACTCAGCTGACTTCTCAGGAGCTTTTGAAGTTTTTTCAGACATTTCTTTTTCTTCCTTTTTAATATTAAGTTTTTCTCTTAAATCAATTACATATTTTTCAATATTCATTGCAGCATCTGCACCATCAGCAACAGCAGTTACAACCTGCTTTAATTTCTTAGGTCTTATGTCCCCCACTGCATATACTCCTGGGACATTGGTCATAAGGTTTTCATCTGTAGGAATATATCCATAACTATCAAGTTCTACATGATTTTTAAATAATTTACTTTGAGGTTCATATCCTATAAAAACAAATATTCCAAAAGATTGTCCCTCTTCTGCTTTGTATTCAGAAATTTCACCAGTAATATTATTTTTAAATAGTGCTTTTCTAAGCTGTACATCTCCTGATGCTTCTAAAATTTCAGTATTAAATTTCACTTCAATCTTAGGGTTTTTTAGAACTTTTTCTGCAATAGATTTTGCACATGTAAATTCAGGCTCTCTTGCTATTACAATTACTTTTTTTGCATATTTTGTTAAAAATATTGCTTCTTCTGCTGCAGCAAAACCTGCTCCTATTACAAAAACATCAAGTCCTGTAAAAAATTCTCCATCACAAGTTGCACAATAAGCTACACCTCTTCCTGTAAATTCTTCTTCTCCTGGAAATCCTAATTTTCTTGGAGAAGCTCCTGTTGCTATTGCTACTGAAAAAGCTCTATATTCTTTTGACTTTGTTTTTATAGTTTTTATTTCTTTGGTTAAATCCATATCAATAACTTCATCATTAAGAAAATTAACACCAAAGCCTAAAGCTTGTTTTTTTAATTCTTCTCCAAATTTTTCTCCACTTGTTTCTATTATTCCTGGATAGTTTACAACTTCACTTGTAAGATTTATCTGTCCTCCTGCTCTGTCCTTTTCTATAACAAGAACATCAAGCATAGCTCTTCCAGCGTAGATACCTGCAGTAAGTCCTGCAGGTCCTCCACCTATAACTATTAAATCATATATTTTCTTATTCATAGCAATCTCTCCTTATATACAGAGAATTATAATTTACCTACTAAATCAATAGAAGGTTTTATTGTCTCGCTTCCTGGTCTCCATTTAGCAGGACAAACTTCTCCGTGTTCTGCAACAAATTTTGCAGCCTGTAATTTTCTAAGAAGTTCTGATGCTTCTCTTCCTATTCCAGTATCATGTACTTCATAAGCAACAATAACACCTTCTGGATTAATTACAAAACTTCCTCTTAAAGCTAATCCTTCTTCTTCAATCATAACTTCAAAATCTCTTGAAAGTTTTCCTGTAGGATCTGCAAGCATAGGGAACTTAATTTTATTTATTCTTTCTGAAGTATCATGCCATGCTTTGTGTACAAAATGAGTATCTGTAGAAACAGAATACACTTCACATCCCTCTGCTTTAAATTTATCATAATGCTCTGCTAAATCTTCAAGTTCTGTAGGGCATACAAATGTAAAATCTGCTGGATAGAATACAAATACATTCCATTTTCCTTTTAAATCTTCACTTGTTATTTGTTTAAACTCACCGTTATGGTAAGACATAGTTTTAAATTCATTTACTTTTTTTCCAATTAATGACATATTATTTCCTCCTTATTTTATTCAAATTTATATATTTTGAATTCATTTTTATTTTGGTTTTCTTATATTTTGATTATATAATTTATTATAAAAATTGTCAAGAATTTTTAAATACTTTTTTTGTATTTTATTAATATAAAAAAATTCAGATATACTCTTTTGACATCTGAATTTCCTAAATAGTTATTTTTTTATCATGGTGCAGAAGAAGAGACTTGAACTCTCACAGGATAATTCCTACTGCCGCCTGAAGACAGCGCGTCTACCATTTCGCCACTTCTGCACGATTTACAAAATGATTATATACCTTTTTTATTTTTATTTCTACCTTTTTTTTATTTATTATTTCTAAAAAAACAGAGTGCATTTAAGATAAATGCACCCTTAGTTTTTTAATATTTAGTAAGAATATGTCTCACTGCAAGTATTCCCATTACAGCAGCAATATTAAGTCCGCTTCCATAACCTGAACTGTCTCCTGCAGCATAAAGTCCTTCTATATTTGTCATCATATTTTTATCTATTTCCATTCTTGTACTTCTGAATTTTATTTCAGGAAAGTAAAGAAGAAGATCTGCTGAAGCAAATCCAGGAGTAATCTTATCATGTGCCTCAATAAATTCCATTATATTATCAAGAATTCTCTTAGGACAAGCAAGAGAAATATCTCCTGCAACATAATCTGTTGTTGTTGGGACTATATTTAATCTTTCTAGTTTTTCATCTGTTGAACGCTTTCCTTCTTTTAAATCTCCATAAGATTGAAGAAGAAGTTTTCCTCCTGTAAGCATTGATGAAAGATTTGCAATGGCTGTTGCATATTCAAAAGGCTTATCAAAAGGTTTTGTAAATGTTTTTGTACATAGAAGAGCAAGATTTGTATTTGTAGATTTTTTATCTTTATATGCATGACCATTTGCAAGGATAACATCATCTGCATGTTTTTCTGCTGCTATGAATCCACTTGGATTGCTGCAGAAAGTTCTCATCTTGTCTTTATATGTTTTTGTATAATAAATCATTTTTGCTTCATAGAAGTTTTTATTGATATCCTTCATTATGATATCAGGAATTTCTACTCTTACACCAATATCAATAGCTCCGTCCTGATAATTTACTCCATATTTATGGCATAAATCCATAACCTTATGAGCTCCGCTTCTTCCCATTCCAAGAACAACATTATCTGAATAATATTCTTCCATCTGACCTTTATAAGAAACTTTTACTCCTTTTATTTTTCCATCTTCTATAATAAGTTCTTCAGCTTCTCTCTCAACTGCAAATTCTACACCTTTAGCTAATAGATGATCTACAAGCATTGTATAAAGTTTTCTTGATCCATCTGTTCCAAGGTGCATTGTAGGAGTATCTACAAGCTGTATTCCATGTTCAATACATCTTCTTTTTATTTCTTCCATTGTTGAATTGTATTTCAATCCACTTGGTTCTTCATTAAATCCAAATTTTCTGTATACATCAACAACATCTTTTATTGTCTGATTTACAATCTCTTTTCCTGTTACAGTATGAACATCTCCACCAACTTTATAATCCATATTAAATTTTGAATCTGAAAATGCTCCTGCTCCACTCACTCCATAAATAATAGCACATGTAGGACAATTTACACATTTTCCAAGTGTTTCTTTAGGGCATACTCTATTTTTCAGCATTTTTCCCTTATCAATTACAAGAATTTTAAGCTGACTGTTTTTTTCTGCTGCTTCATAAGCACCAAATATTCCAGCCTGACCTCCCCCAAGAAAAATTATGTCATATTTCATTAGTTTCCTCCGAATTAAATTAGATTGTCTTTTTAAACACCAAAAAGTATTTTATCATACATTATACATTTTGACAAACTTTATTATTTCAACCTTCTGCAAAAAACTTGTTTACTGTTCACTCCAGTCAACTCCCTGAAAATATGTATTAGGTTTAAGATTTGCATGAATCTCTCCTGTTTGTCCTGTATAATCATAATTCCAGCCTGCAAGTCCATTTATTTTTTTAAAATCATTATTGTCAAAAACTCTGTTATTGTAATAAACTCCCTCTGCTGACTGTGTAGGAGCTATTTTATTTTTTTTATATATATCTGCAAAAGAAATTTTTCTTCCTTTTTCATCAACATAATCAAGTATTCTTAAATTATCACATGCTCCTGGTCTGCTAAGTTCAGGATATTTTCCTGTTAGCTGATAATATTCCTCTAAGGCCATTCTCAGTTCTTTTAAATCTTTCTGAACTGTCTCAGCTTTTTTAAGATACTTTAAATCACTTATATTTGGAATTACTGCATAAAAAACAAGAAGGGCAATAATCACCATAATTATTACAAGTTCTGTTATAATTGCTATTCCCTTATTTTTTTCTCTGTTTTCCATTTGGTTTTCACCTATCTTTTAGGTTTTATAAAAGCTTCTCTTATTATTATTTCTCCTTTTTCAGGATAAGTTATTTCAAGTTCAAGAGGTCCTCTTTTTACAGAAACCCATCCTAAACCTTTAAATACAAGTTCTTCTCCTGACTCAACAGTAAATTTTTCTGTTACTATTTTTTCTTTTTTATACTTATCTGCACATTTTTCACAAGGAGGAGAAAATAAATCTGTTCTTCCTTCTTTTTCCATTTCAGCAGCTTTCTCAGGATTTGTATCATGATATGTTACATTTTTTGAAGCATAAACAGAAAATATTGGTTTAAGTTCTCCATTGCTTACAACTTTCATTTTAACCATTCCACCAATAAAAATTACTCTGTCTTTTCCTTCTTTATATGTTTTTCTTGAAATTTCTCCTGAAGGAACAATATCAAGGTTACATTTTTCACATACCAAATCTGAAAATCTTCCTTGAGGAATAAGACCTGGAGTATCTATAAGAGTAATATTTGCATTAGTCAAAGATTTTTTTGAACTTTTTAAAGTTGTTCCAGGGTATTTTGATTCTGTTGCAACACTTTTTCCCATAAGTCTATTTATTATACTTGATTTTCCAACATTTGTTACACCAAGAACTATAGCTTTTGCTCCATTAGGATAGAAATAATTTATCTTTTTAAAAATTCCACTTATACCATATCCTTTTTTACTGCTTACTATAGCCACATCAAGAGGAGCTATTCCTTCTTCTCCAAGTCTTTCCTTTACCCAGTCTGCTACTTCTGAAGGATGTTTTTCATCTGGAATAAGATCTATTTTGTTTACAACAACTATTGAATCCATTTCTCTTAAAACATCTAAAATTTCATCATCAAAAGAACCTTCAAAATCTATAATATCAAAAACAGCTATTGCTACATCAGCTTCAGGAAGTGATTTTTTTACTTCCTGTCTGTAGTCATCTCTTGTCATTTCAACAGGAATATATTCTCCATAATTTTTTATTTTAAAACATCTTTGACAATAAAGTTCATTACTGTCTCCATCAAGGACTGACTGAGGAAGGTAACCTTTTTTATTTTTATCTTCTCCCTGCAGTTCAATACCACATCCTATACATTTTTTTGCCATTTATTCCTCCATTTATATTTTTTCAACAGATATATTAGAATTTGTATATATACATATTGATGATGCTATCTTCATTGCTTCTTCTGCTATTTTTTCAGCATTCATTTCTGTATGAAGAAGAAGTGCTTTAGCAGCTGCATAAGCATAACTTCCTCCACTTCCTATTGCAGTTACATCTTCATCAGGTTCAATTATATCTCCATTTCCTGAAAGTACAAGAATATTTTCCTTATCTGCAACAATAAGCATTGCATCAAGAACTCTTAATGCCTTATCATTTCTCCATTCTTTTGCAAGTTCAACTGCTGCTTTTTTTAAATTTCCTTTGTAAGCTTCCAAATGATCTTCAAATTTTTCAAAAAGAGCAAAAGCATCAGCTGCTCCTCCTGCAAATCCTGTAAGAACATTATAATCTTTTATCTTTCTTATTTTTTTTGCTTTTGATTTAAATACTGTATCTCCAAAAGTAACCTGACCATCACCAGCTATTGCTACATCATTTCCTCTTTTTACAGCTACAATAGTTGTCGCCTTTATCTTATCCATTTTTTCTCCTATTTTTAGTCTTCAAGCATTCTAAGACTCTTTAATATCGTTGGTTTTTTTATAATTTCTTGATACATCTTCGTTGTTTCTATATTAAGATGTCCTAAAAGTTCTTTTAAAAAGAATATATCCATTCCATGTGAAAGCATATATGCTCCAAATGTATGACGGAAACTATAAGGGCTTATCTCTCTTGTTATACCTGCTGCCGCTGCATATCTGTCTATAAGCCTTCTTAAAGAACGGTCACTTATTCTCCCTGCTGAGTTATTTACAAAAAGAATATCGGGATTATATCTTTCTTTAAATTTTTCTTTTTTAGCTTCTACATATCTTTTAAAATATTCTCTGGCTGTTTCACTGAAAAAAACAACTCTGCTGTTTTTTCCACTGCTTACGACCATCTCTCTTTCTTCAAGATTAAAAACATTTTCCCCAAGAGAAAGAAGTTCCTGAGAAGTTATTCCTGAAGAAAAAAGAAGCTCTATTATAAGTCTGTCTCTTAATCCACTGCACTTTCTTGTATCAATAATATCTCTTAATTTTTGAATTTCATCAAGAGAAAGAATATCAGGTGTTTCTACCTGAAAGCTTGGAGCTGATACTGTCTGTGTAGGATCTATCTTTATTATTCCATTTTTTTTAAGATATCTGAAAAAAGTTTTTACAGATGAAAGCTTCCTGCTCAAAGATCTTTTCCCTATATTATCTTTCTGCATTTTTACAAGAAATCCTCTTATCATTATAGGAGAAATCTTTGTTATATCTTCTAAGTCTTTTTCTTCTGCAAGATATTCAAGGAGCTGTTCTAAATCTTTTTTTATGGATATTATGGTATTTCTGCTCTTTTCTTCACTAAATTCCGAGTAGAACAGAAACTCTTTTATATATTTTTCAAATAAAGTGAAGTCCATAATTTCTCCTTTTTATTTTAATTTTTCTTCAAGATATTCTAAAGCAATATTTGAAATTTTATTGTATCTTTCTTTTTTATCTCTTATTTTAGGACCTTCTAAAGCTCTTATCATTCCAAAGTTTGGCCCCATAGGCTGAAAATCATCTTTTTCCTCAGTTATATATTTAATCATAGAACCTACTGCACTTCTGTCATCTAAAATAAAAGGAGGAAGTTCCATTATTTTATTATACATATTAATTCCTGCAATCATTCCTGTTGCCATAGCAGCAACATAACCTTCTCCTCCTGTTATTTGTCCTGCAAAGAAAATATTTTCATTTTCTTTCATATTAAGCATAGGAGTAAGAAGTTTTGTAGAATTTATAAAAGTATTTCTATGCATAACTCCATATCTTATAAACTCTGCATTTTCAAGACCTGGTATCATAGAAAAAACTCTTTTCTGTTCTCCAAATTTAAGATTTGTCTGAAATCCTACTATATTATATAATCTTCCCTCTTTATCATCTTGTCTTAACTGAACTACTGCATAATCTCTTTTTCCTGTTCTTGGATTAGTAAGCCCTTTAGGTTTTAAAGGTCCAAAAAGAAGAGTTTTTTCTCCTCTTCCTGCTATTCTTTCAACAGGCATACATCCTTCAAAGAGTTTTTCCTCTTCAAATTTTTTAAGAGGAGCTCTTTCGGCTGTTATAAGATTTTCATAAAATTTTTTATATTCCTCTTCATTCATAGGGCAGTTTATATATTCTCCATCTCCTTTGTCATAACGAGACTGAAAATATACTTTTTCCATATCTATTGATTCAAGAGTTACAATAGGAGCAGCTGCATCATAAAAATATAGATAATCTGCATGAGTAAGCTCCTGAATTTTTTTTGAAAGAGTTTCTGATGTAAGAGGCCCACTTGCAATAAGAATCATCTTATCTTCTGGGATTTCTGTTATCTCTTCATTTATAACTTCTATATTAGAATGATTTTTTAAAATCTCTGTTATCTTTCCTGAAAATCCTTCTCTGTCCACTGCAAGAGCCTGTCCTGCAGGAACTCTGCATTCATCAGCAACCTTTACAAGAAGAGAACCCATTCTTCTAAGCTCTTCTTTCATAAGTCCTGAAGCATTTCCAAGATGATCTCCACCAAGAGAATTACTGCATACAAGTTCTGCAAAATTTTCTGTTTTATGTGCTTCTGTGCTTTTAAGAGGTCTCATCTCATAAAGTTTTACTTTTATTCCTCTCTCTGCCAGCTGATATGCTGCCTCACTTCCAGCTAGTCCAGCTCCGATTATTATTACTTCTTTATTCATTAAAATTAAAGACAGCTGAAAATAGTTATAAAACTTCAGCTTCTTTTTCCTCCTCTTTATCTAAAAATTTTCAATATTCATTCATTTTATTATACTATATTTTAATTTTTATAGGAAGTTTTTATACTTTTATTTCTTTATCTTCTTGTTAAAAAACATTTCTTATGATAAAATATGATTTCAGGATTCTCAGAGGAGGTATTATGGAAGTTATTAGTAAAAACAAACCTAAAGGAAAAGCATACTCAAAAATTAAAGCAAAAAGAAAACAAACAAGAATTTTACAAGAAAAAGCTATAAAACAAAGAACTGAAAATAAAAGAATAAATGCAGAAAATAGAAAAGCAAATCTTGAATACAGAGAATTTATGGACAGAGTATCTGAAGTTGAAATAGTTGAATTTAAAAAAAACATGCTTATTATTGATATAGATGGAGAACTTGAAAAAAGAGCTCTTCTTTTTGATAAAAGAAAAGTAAATAAAAAGAATCTTGCTCAGGAAATACTTGATTTCAAAATAAAACTTTTTGGTGAAGAAGTTTATTTAAGAAAACTTGGAAATTTTGAAGAAAAAAAAGAAGAACTTTTATTTGCTCTTGAAGAATTTATTGGTTAATTTTTATTAAAATAAAAAGGGTTGTTGCAAATTTATAAAAATAAAATTTTATCTTGTGAAAATATTTTTTATTTATATTGTTCGTTTCACTAAAAATGACAAACTCGTTTCACTCAGACAGTGTCATTTTTCAGCGTTCAACTCACTGCATAAATTACAAAAATATTTTCAATATTCTAAAATTTTATTTTTATAAAGCAGAAAATGTAACAGCCCTTTTATTTTTCTCCAAAACAAAGTGACTTCATCACATTGACATAAAATCTTTTCAGGAGTATAATTATAAAGCATGATATTTGATTATTTTTGTAAATAATATATTTAAATGAGGAGATGAAAAATTATGACTAATCATGGAACTAAACCTATGAGCGATCTTGACTTAAGGGTTAAAAGCAACATGGAAAAAATTAAACATAAAATAGTAGTCATGAGTGGTAAAGGTGGAGTAGGAAAATCTACAATGTCTACAAATATCGCTTATGGACTTGCAATGAAAGGATATACAGTAGGAATTGTGGATGCTGATATCCACGGACCTAACATAGCTTTAATGCTTGGAAAAGAAGGATATAAAATGCCTTCATTTGAACCTCTTTCTCTTCTTGATGGAAAACTTAAAGTTGTTTCTCTAAGTTTCTTCCTTCCTACATCAGATGATCCTGTTATTTGGAGAGGACCTGCAAAAATGGGAGCTATTCATCAGTTTTTAGGAGATATTAAATGGGGAGAACTTGATTATCTTGTTGTAGACCTTCCACCTGGAACAGGAGATGAACCTCTTACAATGGCACAATCATTAGGAGATCTTGACGGAAGTGTTATTGTTACAACTCCTCAAGATGTTGCAATACTTGACTCAAGAAAATCTGTTAAATTCTCTCAAATGATAGGAATGCCTGTTCTTGGAATTATTGAAAATATGAGTGGATTTGTATGCCCTCACTGTGGAGAAAGAATTGATATATTTAAAACTGGTGGCGGAGAAAAAGCTGCTAAAGATTTAAATATTGAATTTTTAGGAAAAGTTCCTATGACTCCAAACATTGTTGAAGCAGGAGACAGTGGACATCCTTACATAGCTTCAGGAGAGAAAAATGCTGCTCATGAAGCAATGGAAAAAATCATCACAAGACTTATTGAAAAAACTTCTAAATACGAAGCATAAAAATTTAAAGCTGACTGTCTGAATATTTTCAGATAATCAGCTTTTTTATTTATTACTTTTATAAGTCTAAATTTTCTGTTCCAATGCTTAAAATTAAATCTGCCAATTCTGATTGATCTATAAGGCGAATATTTTTATTTGAATTCTTAGTATATTCCTTTGCTTGTTCCGAAAATTCTCCTGTTGTTATTGCCCAGTAAGCAGTTGTGTAATCATTTTCTGTATCTTTTTCACCATCATAAGTATCAAGTTGTTTTACTGCCCAATCACTTGTCTCTCCATCATGAAATTTTGCTTGAATATAGATAATATGTTTTAGTTTTTCAAATATTGCAATTACATCCACATCTGCATAGTTTTCTAAAGCATTTTCTTTATTATTTTTACTTGGAATATCAACTTTATCTGCACCTAATTTTATCATAAGGTTTGTTAAAAATTTTTCAAATTTATCTGGGGATAAACATTTTTTCAAAGCTTCTATTATGTTCTTTCTACTTCCTTCTTTTATAATTTCACTTAATATTAAAACTTCATTATTTAAAAAATTCTTTTTGCTTTCCTCTACTGAGTCTTTTAAGTCATTTATTATTAAAAAACCACTTCTTGCTTTTAATCTTGAAGTCAATGTTCCATCAGCAAATTTTTCACGAGATATTGCACTTTTTCCAGATGAGTTTTTTATTTTTTCAATTTTACGAACAAAACCTATGTCAGGATTATCCTCTTGATTAAAGCCACAACCACTTTTTATACTACTAAATAAAACAGGTTCGCTTTTAATCTCTGCAATATGAAAAGTTTTATAATCTGGAATAATAACTATATCTCCTATTTTCATTTCTAAAAATTTATGAAGCGTTCTATGCGATGCAATTTTTCTTCCATCAAGACTACAACCTGTTTTCTCTAAAGTTTTTCTTAATAATTTTTCTTTATCTTCACTATTTTTATAAATATTTAAATAGTCTCCATCATATGCCTCATTAAAAAAACTCCAACCTATTGTAATATAATTATAATCATAAAACAATTTGTTTGAAAATTCTCTTTCATAATTTAACATTCTTAACATATAATAATTTTTTTCCATTTAAAACTCCTCCTAATTTTATAATTTTATATTCTTGAGTATTTCCTTTAACGCACAAATTATAAAATTTCAGTTTTTTTAGGAAGTAATTTTATTTCTTTATCTGTATAATATATTTTTCCCTCTTTAAGTTTAAGCTGAACAGGATAAATTTCAACTCCTTTTTCCATTGCCATATAAAAAAGTTCTGAGAATTTTGGATCTGTTTCTTTATTTGGAGAAAAATCATCTGAATCTCTGAAAACAAGAAGGAGAACTCCTGCTCTGTCACCTTTTTCCTTAAGTTCCATAAGTGTTTCCAAATGCTTACAAGCTCTTGTGCTCGGTGCATCAGGAAAAATTGCATGCTTATTCTCTGAAAGTGAAACACCTTTTACTTCTATCCATATTTTTTCACCATTTTTTTCAACTAAATAATCAAGCCTACTGTGTCCATATTTCACTTCTGCTCTTACACTATCTGCCTTTCCAAGAGGAGAAATTTCTCCGTCTCTTAAAATGTTTTCTGATATATATCTATGAAATGATGAGTTTAAAAGAATATCCTCTCCATCTTCTGCCTTTGCAGAAATTAAATCCCATTCTGTTTTTCTCTTTGAAATATCTTTTGCTTTCCTTAAAGAGATAGTATTTCCTTTATATAAAAGTTCTTTTATCCTTCCTGAATCATGAACATGAGCTGTAACTTTTCTCCCATCAGAAAGTTCTGCTTCACAAATAAATCTATTTGGTCTTTCTAAAAATTTTCCTGTTTCATTTATCTCTATTTTATAAATTTCTTTTTCCATTCCTTTTTTCTCCTTAATTTAGATAATTAAATATTAAATAAAATTTATGATATTAAAAATATCTGCGTAATTTATACTGTGAGCTGAACGCTAAAAAATGACATGTTTGAGCAAAGCGAGTTTGTCATTTTTAGTGAAGCAAACAATATAAATAGCAGATATTTTTTATAAGAAATTTTATTTTAATATTTTATTTTTTTTAATATTTTATTTATATACCTCAGTTGCATTATCTATCTCTCTTCCTAGAGCAGCTTTCATAGCAACAACAGCAACTTCAAGCTGACTTTTATCAGGCTCTTTTGTTGTAATCTTCTGAAGAGCAAGCCCTGGAGCTGCAAGTATTTTTACCCACCATTTATCTAAATGGTTGCTTGAATATCTCTGAAGTTCATAAGAAATTCCAGCTATAAGAGGCATCATTCCCACACGAAGAGCTATTTTAAGCCCTACTCTTCCAAGATGTGTTACAGGAACAGGAATAATGAAATCAAGAATACTGAAAACAATAATTGCTGTAAGCATTACTATCAAAAGAAAACTTGTCCCACATCTTGGGTGAAGAGTGGTATATTTTGCAGCATTGTCTGCTGTTAAATCCTCTCCATTTTCATAGGCATAAATTGTTTTATGCTCTGCTCCATGATACTCAAAAACTCTTTTTACATCTTTTGAAAATGAAATTCCCCATATATAAATCAAAAAGAATACTAATCTTAAAACTGCTTCCATAAGATTTGCATGTATTCTGTTTCCTTTAAAAATAAATCCTCCAATAAGAGATGGAAGAACTATAAAAAGTCCTATTCCTAGAGCAAGAGAAACAACTGTTGTCATTACAGCCTCCTTATTTGAAAGCTGTTCCTCTTCATTTTCTTCACTTTGATTTGCAGAAAAAGTAAGTTCTTTTATTCCCATTACAAGAGAATCAAAAAGAACTACAGCTCCTCTTATAAAAGGTATCTTTGTAAATTTTGTCCTTTTATCAGAAAATACAGTTTTCTTATAAACTATATCTCCATTTGGTTTTCTCACTGCCGTTGCAAGAAGAGAGCCATTTCTCATCATAACACCTTCAATAACAGCCTGTCCTCCTACATTAGCACATTTTTTTCTTTCCATATATCTCCTAACTTTTTCACTCTATATTTTTTATTATCACAAATGTCAAATCATCTACCTGAGGATAATCTCTTCTGAAAATATTAATTTCATTTAAAATATTTTCTTTTATAGTATCTACATCATTATATCTGTTATCATAAATAACCTTTTCAAGTCTTTCAAATCCAAATAGCTCTTTATTTGGATTTTCAGCTTCAGTAATTCCATCTGTATAGTAAAGAACTATATCTCCTTTTTCAAGTTTAAGTTCTCCCTGTTTATAATTATATCCCTGCATAAATCCTATTGCAACACCTTTTACAGAATGAAGTTCAACTTTATCTTCTTTTGCTCTGTAAACAATAAGAGGATTATGACCTGCATTTGAATAAGTTAAAATTTTTGTTTTATTATTAAAATTACTATGAAGCATTGTAATAAACATATCCTCTGTAATATCAGGATAAATAATTTGATTAAGATTTCTAAGATTATCAGCAGGACTCTGTCCTTGTCTTTCAAGAGTTTTTAAAATAGAACGACCTAATGCCATAAGAAACGCTGCTGGAACTCCTTTTCCACTTACATCTGCTATAGTAATTGATACATTTTCATCATCTTTTACTGTATAGTCATAATAATCTCCCCCAACTTCTTTTGCAGGCTCAAAATAATTTGCAATTTGAAGTCCATAAATATTTGTAATATTTTTAGGAAGAATTGTTTTTTGAATTCTTGAGGCAACTTCAAGTTCTTGTGAAATTCTTTCTTTTACTCTAAGGTCAGCATATATTTTAGCATTATTTATTGCTATTGCAACCTGAATAGTAAGAGCTGATATTGTTTCCTCATCATTTCCTATAAATTTAGCTTTGTCTTCTATTATAAAAATAACTCCAAGTTCTTTTCCTTTTACAAGAAGAGGAGAAACAACTATAACTTCATCTTCTGAAATCTGAAAACCTTTTTTCAGTTCTTCATATACTCTTTTGTAATCTTGGTATGTAAATTTCTGAAGAATTTCAATAGGATATGAGACCTCTCCTTTGAAATTTACATTTCCTCTTGTCTGCTTATTAATAAGTTTACCCTCTTCCCATAGATAAAGAGAAACTTTTTTTGCTCCTGTAAGAACAAAATAAGCATCTAAGATAATATTTATAATATGGTCAAGTTCTACTATAGAAAGCACTGTTCTTGAAAGAGAGTTAATATTTGAAAGATTTGTTACCCTTGTTTCAAGAACTTGATTACTATATTCCAATTTTTTTGATTTATCAACAAGAGCATTATAAGTAACTTCAAGTTCTTTTCTGTACTCTCTAAGCCCATCTATTGAGTTATCAAGTTCCAAATCCTGCTTTATTATTTTATGAAGAGTTTCAATATATTGTTCTTTCAGCTCAGGAGGTATTTTATCGTAAAGCTTTTTTTCCTTAAGACTTTTTAAAATTTTCTCCATTGTATGTATGCTTTCTTTTTCCTGATTTCTAAGAAGTACAAAAAATATTCCTATTAAAATCAGTACAGTTATATATATTGTCATTTATATCCTCCAGCTAAGAATTGTTATGCACCTAAAGGTCTCTTTGGAACATATTTTTTTCTGCCAAGAAGAACAGATATTTCTGTCTGCTCATCATCTATGACAAAGTTTGAATAGTTAAAATTATCAATTTCTTTTATTTTTACATTAAATTTATATCTTCTGAAATAACTTAGCTCTTCTTTTCCTTCTCCGTCAAAAAATACAACTGAACCCTTATCTACAGTATACCCTATATATTTATTACTTTTTAAAACAATAACAGGAGGCAAAATTTCTCCTTCATGTTTTACTGCATTTTCTTCCATTTTTTCACTATATTTTTTTAAATATACCATATCATCTTTATAGTTTTCTAAATCATTTGTATTTTCAACTGCCACAAGAAAATCTTTTTTCTTTTCTGAAAGAATTTCTTTTAAACTTTCTCTTTCCTTTATATATTCAGCAGTTAAAGTTCTTTTATCATATTCTGTATAGAAGAAATTTTCTTTATATTCTTTTTCTTTTCCAATAAGAGAAAGAATATAGTAATATTGTTTGTTTAAATATTTTTGAATTTCTCCCCCATTTAAAGGAGTTTTTACAAAATAAGTTTCTTTATCTATTATTTTTTTATCATTTTCATCTATAAAAGATGCTGACTTAAAAAAAGCTCTCTCTATTCCTATTCCTTCATCATTAAGAATGCTTTCAACATCATCATAAAGAGATTTTGGAAGAATAAAATTAACATCATGACTAAGTCCTTCTGCACCATTTCTTAGAAAATTTTCAAATTTAGACATAAACATAATTTTTTCTTCCTGCTTTTCTGGATATTTTATTTCATACATATATAATGTATATTCACCTTGAGGAAGATTTTTTTCAAAAGTTACTCTTTCACTTTTATCTTTTCTTAAAACAACATTGTCACACCCTGCAAAAAGAATAAGACAAAACAAAATATAAAATATTTTTTTCATTATTCCCCCTTATTTAATGTTTCCAGAAGAAGAATTGCTGTTTTTTCTGGAATTATAAGTTTTAAATCATCAAGTGATGCTTCTTTTATGTTTTTTACAGAACCAAACTGCTTTAATAATTTTTCTCTTCTTGCAGGACCTATTCCTTGAATTTTATCAAGTTCACTGCTTATAACCCTTTTACTTCTAAGTTTTCTATGATAAGTTACACCAAATCTATGAGCCTCATCTCTTACTCTTATAAGTATCTTAAGCCCCTCTTCAGAATGAGAAAAAGCAAATGGCTCGTTATTTCCATATTTATAAATAAGCTCTTCTTTTTCTGCAAGACTTAAAAGATCAGAAATATTGTCTTTTCCCAAACCTCTTAAAACTTCTCCTGCAGCATTTATCTGCCCAATTCCTCCGTCAATAAGAATAACATCAGGAAAATCTTTTGGTTCAAGTTTACTATATCTTCTTGTTATAACTTCTCTCATCATCTGAAAATCATCAGGAGTATCCTTACATCTTATTTTAAATTTTCTATAATTTTTAGGAGAAGCCTTTCCTTCAATTGAAACACTCATTGAAGCAACTGCATCTTTTCCCTGAATATTTGAAATATCAAAGCATTCTATAATTCTTGGAAAATTTTTCAGTTCCAAAACTTTGTAAAGTTTGGCCATTCCTGATTCTATTACAGATTTTTTATCATAATAGATAATTATATCCTTATTAAGATTTAAAAGTGCCATATTAAGAAGTTCTTCTCTTCTGCTTGCAATCTTTGGAAAGTGAAGAGAGACTGCTTTTCCTTTTTTTATCTTAAGCCATTCTTCTACTATTTCCTTGCTTTCAGTATATTCAGGCTGAAAAATAATATTGCTTGGAATCGGATGCTTTGAATAAAATTCACTTACAATATTTTCAAAAATATCAGAATATATTTTTTCTTCTGTTGAAATATTAAAAGAAGTTTTTCCTAAAAGTTTTCCTTCTCTCATATTTAATACACAGATGAAAATCATATTTCCTTCTAAAGCAAAAGCAAATACATCTTCATCAATATCTCTTCCATATTCTGTAACCTGATTATTTACAGCTTTTTCTATTTCATTTTTTTGTTCCCTATATGTTATAGCCTTTTCAAACTCCATATTTTCAGAAGCTTCTATCATTTTTCTGTTAAGTTCTTTTATAATTGAACTTCCCTGTCCTTTTAAAACTTTCATTGCATTTTCTACATTTTCTTTATATTCAGCTTCTATGTTTTTAAAGGTACATGGAGCAGGACAAAGTCCCATATGATATTTAAGGCATGGTCTTAAGGCTATTTTTTCCATATCTTTATTGCAGTCTCTTATTTTAAAAATCTTTATAAGAGTCTTTAAAAGAAACCATGCTCCCTGAGGATAAGGGCCAAAATAATCACCCTTTTTAGGATCCAAAGCTCTTGTTGTTCTAATTATACTTATTTTAGGAAATTTTTCTTTTGAAAATTTTATATAGGGATATGTTTTTTCGTCTTTCAAAGCAATATTATACTTTGGCGAATATTTTTTTATTAAATTATTTTCAAGAACAAAAGCATCTATTTCGCTATTGCATACAATAGTTTCAATATCCTCTATATTTTTCACAAGGTTTATTGTTTTTTCATCTTCATGTTCCCTGTTAAAATATGATGATACTCTCTTTTTTAGATTTTTAGCTTTTCCAACATAAATAACTTTGTCCTTTTTTTTCATTAAATATACTCCTGGCAGTTCAGGAATATTAAATTTTTTTATGTCCAGTGGTGTCGCTCTCCTTCTCTGTGACTTATATATACATCTGCACTTTCAAGATATGAAAGTTCTTTTGCTATTCTATTTACAAAAGCAACTGATCTGTGTTGTCCTCCGCTGCAGCCTACTCCAATTGAAAGGTGCTGTTTTCCATCTTTTTTATATAGAGGAACCATATATTTTATAAGGTCAATAAATTTTCTATAAAGTTCTTCCGACTCAGGAAAACTCATAACATAGTCATAAACTTCCTTATCATTTCCTGTTTTAAGTTTTAATTCTTCAATATAATAAGGATTAGGAAGAATTCTTACATCAAACATAAGATCAAGATCCAAAGGAACTCCATACTTAAATCCAAAAGACTGAACATGAATATTTATTCCATCCTTTCTTTCAGAAACAGCAAGCTCTTTTATCTTATTAGAAAGCATTTTACTTGTATACTCACTTGTATCTATTACAACAGTAGATCTTTCAAGAACCATATTCATAGCTTCTCTTTCTCTTTTTATACTTTCTAAAAGAGTAGGAGCTGCAAAAGGATGTCTTCTTCTTGTAAGATTATATCTATTTAAGATAACATCATCTGAAGATTCAAGAAATACCATTTCATAGTCAACCTTTAAACTTTCAATACAATTAAGAAGAAGAGTGAATTCTTTTTGAGAAGAAATAGCACGGTTATCTATTCCTAAAGCAAGTTTTTCAATATTAAGTTCACTTTCTCCCTTTTCTAAGTTCTGCAACAGAAAAACGGCTATTTGACAAAGAACATTGTCCATTGTAAAATAACCTGAGTCTTCCAGTGCCTTCAGAGCTGTTGTTTTTCCAGCCCCACTTAACCCTGTTACGATAACTAATTTCATATGTATCCCCTCTTTGATAAAAACAAATTAAAAGTTTTTTCCCCTAACAAGTTATCTAAATTATACTAAATTTTTCATAAAAAAACTATGATTACTTAATATTTTCATATATTTAAGCGTAAAAAAGAGGCTATTGCATTTTCTAATTTATAAAAATAAAATTTTATCTTTATAAATTTGCAATAGCCTTAATTTTATTAATTTTTTGTAAGTTGTTATTTTTGAAAAATACTAAAAACCACTTTTAAAAAATTTTTTAATATATGTTTTATTCTTTTTCTATTTTTCATCTCTAAATAAGAAAAACTACCTATAGAAGTTCTTCTGCTGATATTCATTTTGTCCCCCTGACACCTAACTATTTTTATAGATATAGTATATCACTAAAAAAAGTTTATCGTCAAGAATTTTTAAAATTAAAAAATATAGAATTAATTATACCATCTTATCTTTGAAACAGTTCCTTTATTTGAATAAGTAATTACTTTTTCAACTTTTTTATCACTGCTGTATTCTGTCCAATCTCCTACTTTTTTATAATTTTTATAATTTCCTTCTTCCTGAATATTTCCATTTTCCCAGTATGTTACAAATCTTCCTGTTCCATTTTTTATTTCATTCTGATCTACAAGAAGTCCATCTTTATCATACCATTCAACTATTCCTTCTATTCTTCCGTTTTTATATGGTGTGATTGATCTTACTTTTCCGTTTAAATGATAAGTTATCTGATCTCCATCTTTTTTCCCTTCAGAATATTTTTCTCTCATTCCTACAGTTCCATCGTTTCCAAACCAAACTTTATCTCCATCAAGAACTCCATTTTTATACTCTTCAAAATACAGAAGATGTCCTGCATATCTTATTGAAAATATACCTGTAAAAAGAGCTTCTTCTCCTTTTACATATGCTTTTTTATTTTTATTTATTCTTTTTTCTTCAATATTTACTTCTCTTGTCCCTGGTTTTATCTCTTTTTCTTCTATCTGAATAAATTTTTCTTCTTCATATTTAAAAGCTTCTTCAGGTTTAATCTGTTGATTTGTACATCCTGCTCCTATAATTATGCACAGCATTACAAATAATTTTTTTAAATTTTTCATCATTTTGTCTCCTAATAATTTTTCTTGAACAGTATCTTATTATATCATGGTCTTACTTAAATATTCAAATCAATAAAATAAAGTTCTCTTGGATTTTTTTATAAATAAGATTTTAAATTTCATCTTTCCTTAAAAAAACCTTTTATGGAATTTCTTTAAAGAAAGTGTTAGAATATAGAAAAAGATTATTTTAAGGAGGTTACTTATGGAACCAGTTCTAGTTTTTGGTCATAAAAATCCAGATACAGATTCTATATGTTCAACTATCGCAACTGCATACTTAAAAAACGCTTGTGGGACAGAAGCGGTCCCATATAGACTTGGAAAAATAAATAAAGAAACAGCTTTTGTTCTTCAAAAATTTGGAATAAAAGAACCTGAACTTCTTAAAACAGTAAGTGCTCAAATTTCTGACCTTACCCATGTAAAAAAAGAAGTTATAAATGTAAATGATTCTATTCAGGAAGCTCTTGATCTTATGACAAAAGAAAATTTTTCAAGTTTTCCTGTTGTTGATGAAATGGGACATTTAAAAAATATGATTCATATCTCTGATATAGCCAATACATATTTAAAAATAGATTATTCTGATCTTTTTTCTAAATACAGCACAACATATGAAAATCTTATAGAAGTCCTTAATGGAAAAATAATAAGTGGAGTTTATCCTTCTGGAGAAATAAATACAAATCTTAAAGCTATTTCGGAACTTGATACAATAGAAAAAGGTGATGTTGTAATAACTACATCAATGGCTGATGGTATAGACAGACTTATAAAAGCAGGAGCAAAGGTTATAATCGTATGCTGCAAAGAAGATGACTTTATAAGTCCTCGTATGACTTCTGAATGTGCTGTTATGGTTGTAAACCACTCTCTTTTTAAAACTATATCTCTTATCAGTCAGTCAATTTCAGTAGGAGCAATTCTTCAAAATAGAAATTTCTACAGCTTTAAAAAAGATGATTTCCTTCATGAGATAAAAGATATAATGAAAGATTCAAATCAAACAAACTTCCCTGTTATAGATAATGACGGAAAAGTTTATGGAACTATAAGAACTAAAAACCTTATTAATTTTACAAGAAAAAAAGTTATTCTTGTTGATCATAATGAATTTTCACAGTCTGTTGCAGGACTTGGAGATGCTCAAATTTTACAAGTTATAGATCATCATAAATTTGCGAATTTCCAAACAAATGATCCTGTAAAAATAACAGCTGAAGCTGTAGGATGTTCTTCAACAATAGTTTATTCTCTTTTTAAAGAAGCAGGAGTTGTTCCCCCTAAAGAAATTGCAGGAATAATGCTAAGTGCAATAATCTCTGATACTCTTCTTTTCAGATCTCCTACTTGTACTGAAAAAGATGAAAAGACTGCAGAGGAACTTGGAAAACTTGCTGGAATAGAAGATATTTATAAATATGGTATGGAAATGCTTATTGCAGGAACATCTTTTGATAATAATACACCTCCTGAAATATTAAATCTTGATAAAAAGGAATTTAATATGGGAGGAACAAGCATGGCTGTTGCACAAGTAAATACAGTTGATGTAGAAGGACTTCTAAAAATGAAATCTGACTTTGAAGCAGCTATGAATGCTGAAATAAAAGCAAATGGATATGATTTATTCCTTTTTGTTATAACAGATATTATAAATTCAAACTCTACTCTTCTTGCTTTTGGTGAAAAAACAAATCTTGTAGAGCTTGCATTTAATAAATCTCTTACAGGAAATGAAATGCTTCTTAAAGGAGTTGTTTCAAGAAAGAAACAAATACTTCCTTTCCTTATGGCTGCAACACAAAGCTTATAATTATAAAACTGCTGCATAAAAAAATTATAAAATTTTCTCAAACTAAAGAAAAATTTATAGTTTTGCAGCAGTATTTTTTTGCTATTCTATTTTCAAAACAAACTATCTATTTTCAGGATTTTGTGATAAAATAATAATAAATTGAAAAAATCAGGTGAGGTTTAATAATGTTTTTGCCTACAACTTCAGAAGAAGTAAAAAAATTAGGTTGGGATTCTCTTGATGTAATTCTTATATCAGGAGATACATATATAGATTCATCTTATAATGGTTCAGCCCTTATAGGAAAATGGCTTTTAAAAAATGGATTTAAAGTGGGAATAATTGCACAGCCAGATATAAATTCCCCTGATGATATTACAAGGCTTGGAGAACCAAAACTTTTCTGGGCTGTATCAGCAGGTTGTGTTGATTCAATGGTTGCAAATTATACTGCCACTAAAAAGAAAAGACATAAAGATGATTTTACTCCAGGAGGAGAAAATACAAAAAGACCTGACAGAGCTTCTATTGTCTATACAGGCCTTATAAAAAGATTCTTTAAAAACAGTAAAACTCCTATTGTTCTTGGGGGAATAGAAGCAAGTTTGAGAAGAATTGTTCATTATGACTACTGGTCTAACCAGCTTAGGCGTTCTCTTATTTTTGATGCAAAAGCTGATATTCTTTCATATGGAATGGGAGAAAAATCTATGCTTTCCCTTGCAGAACATATCCGTGATGGAAAAGACTGGAAAAATATAAGAGGGTTTGCATATATTGCCAAAGAGCCTAATAAGGAATATATAACAATTCCTTCCTTTGAAGAATGCCGTGAAGATAAATTTAAATTTATAGATATGTTTAATATTTTCTATAAAAACTGTGATTCTGTTACTGCAAAAGGACTTAATCAGAAACATGGAGACAGATGGCTTATACAAAATCCTCCTTCAGAAAACTTTTCATCAGAACTTTTAGATGAAATATATGGAATGGATTTTGAAAGAGATGTTCATCCTTATTATAAAAAAGATGGTGTTGTAAGAGCTCTTGATACAATAAAATATTCTCTTACTACACACAGAGGATGCTATGGTGAATGTAATTTCTGTGCTATAGCAATTCATCAAGGAAGAACAGTTACTTCAAGAAGTGAAGATTCTATTATAGAAGAAATTACAAATATAACAAAAGATAAAAAATTTAAAGGAAATATTTCAGATGTAGGAGGCCCTACAGCAAATATGTATCAGATGGAATGTACTAAAAAGTTAAAATATGGTGCTTGCTCTGATAAAAGATGCCTTTACCCTGAAACATGTCCTGCACTTAAACCAAATCATAAAAGACAGATAGACCTTCTTAAAAAATTAAGAAGTGTTCAGGGAATAAAAAAGATTTTTATTGCTTCAGGTATAAGATATGATCTTATTCTTGATGATCCTCTTTATGGAGACAAATATCTTGAAGAAATTGTTGCACACCATGTCTCAGGTCAAATGAAAATAGCTCCTGAGCATACTGAAGATAAAGTTCTTTCTCTTATGGGGAAACAAGGAAAAGATTATTTAAAGGAATTTAAAAATCGTTTCTACAAATTAAACAAAAAACTTGATAAAAAACAGTTTTTAACTTATTATTTAATAGCTGCACATCCTGGATGTAATGAAAAAGATATGATGGATTTAAAAATTTTTGCCTCAGAAGAACTTAGAATAAGTCCTGAGCAAGTTCAAATTTTCACACCTACTCCATCTACTTATTCAACACTTATGTACTATACAGAAATAAATCCTTTCACAGGAAAAAAACTTTTTGTGGAAAAGGATAATGGGAAAAAAGAAAAGCAAAAAAATATTATTATCCCAAAAGATTATGCTCCTTCCAAAAATTCAAGAAAAGGAAACTCTCAGGAGAAATCTTATTCAGGCAGCACAAAAAATAAAAGTTCTAATAAAAAATTTAAAAAAAGTTTTAAATAGAGATACATACTACCTTAGGTATTTTTATTTAATAAAGGAGGTAAAATGAAACCAATAGTTGCCATAGTAGGTAGACCTAATGTAGGAAAATCTACACTTTTTAATAAACTTGTAGGAGACAGGGTTGCCATTGTTGATGACCAACCAGGTGTTACAAGAGACAGACTTTACAGAGACACTGAATGGAGTGGAAAAGAATTTGTCCTTGTTGATACTGGAGGACTTGAACCAAGAAATAATGACTTTATGATGTCTAAAATAAAAGAACAGGCAGAAGTTGCTATGAATGAAGCTGATGTTATTCTGTTTGTTGTTGATGGAAAAGCAGGACTTAATCCTCTTGATGAAGAAATTGCATACTATCTTAGAAAGAAAAATAAACCTATTATTCTTTGTGTAAATAAAATTGATAACTATCAAAACCAACAAGAAGATTTATATGACTTCTGGGCTTTAGGATTTGATAATCTTATAGGAATATCAGCAGAGCATAAAACAAACTTAGGAGATATGCTTGATCTTGTTGTTGACCTTATTGATACTGTTGAAATGCCTGAAGAGGAAGAAGGATTAAAAATTGCGATAATAGGAAAACCTAATGCAGGAAAATCTTCTCTTGTTAATAAACTTTCAGGAAAAGAAAGAGCTATTGTAAGTAATATTGCAGGAACTACAAGAGATGCTATAGACACTCCTATTGAATTTGAAGGAGAAAAATATGTTCTTATAGATACTGCTGGAATCAGAAGAAAATCAAAAGTTGAAGAAGCTCTTGAATATTATTCTGTTTTAAAAGCTCTAAAAGCTATAAAAAGAGCTGATGTATGTTTCTTATTATTTGATGGTAAAGAAGGACTTTCTGAACAAGATAAAAGAATTGCAGGAATCGCTCACGAAGAAAAGAAACCTATTGTTATTGTAGTTAATAAATGGGACTTAATAGAAAAAGAAAAAAATACAATGAAGGAAATGAAAGAATATCTTTTAGCAGAACTTCCATTCCTTTCATATGCTCCTATTGAATTTATATCTGCTCTTACTGGTCAGAGAACTACAAGACTTTTTGGTATAGCTGATAAAATTTATGAGGAATATACAAGAAGAATTTCTACTGGACTTCTTAACACTGTAATCAATGAAGCTGTTATTATGAATCCACCTCCTACAAGAAAAGGAAGAGTTACAAAAATTAACTATGCTACTCAGATTGCAACAGCTCCTCCAAGATTTGTATTATTCTGTAACTATCCAGAATTAATGCACTTCTCTTATTCAAGATATATTGAAAATAAACTTAGAGAAGCTTTTGGATTTGAAGGTTCGCCTATTGAAATTATCTTTGAAAAGAAAAATCAAGAAAGAAATTAATAATATATAAAAGAGGTTATTGCATTTTCTAATTTATAAAAATAAAATTTTAGAATATTAAAAATATTTTTGTAATTTATGAAGTGAGTTGAACGCTAAAAAATGACACTGTCTGAACGAAGTGAGTTTGTCATTTTTAGTGAAACGAACAATATAAATAAAAAATATTTTTACAAGATAAAATTTTATTTTATAAATTTGCAATAGCCTCTTTTTTATTTTTATTTTTTTAGACAAAAAATATAGAGAAGAGGGATGAAAATTTCACCCCTCCTCTCTATAAAACATTAAGGGAAAGTTTATGAGATAAATATCTGTATTAAAGATATTATACCCTTCTGACGATATCCTTTCCTTAAAAGTTTAAAAATTTCTTAAATTTATTTTTTGTATTTTTTATTTTTCTATATAATCTATGTTTTAACATAGCCATACAGCTGAAAAAATTTTCTATATAAAAAATTATAATTTAAATAATAAATCTTCATATACAGGGAATGGCCATATAGTTTTTTCACATAAAAGTTCAAGAACATCTGCCCATTCTTTTAAATGTTCTAATCTAGGTACAACATGGAAATGATAGAATTTTGCTCTTTCATATTCATCATGGATACTTACTGCTTTTGCATAATCATTTTCAAGTTCTGCAAGTGATGTTCTTAAATGAATTTTTGCATTAAGGACTTTATTTAAATGTCTCTTATCTCCTTCAATCATATCCTCGTTTTCCACTCCTATAGCTTCTCTTATACTATTTATAGAAGTCGCAATATTATTCATATATCTCATAACAGCAGGATAAATTTCATTTCTTGCCATTCTTATTGCAGTAGATGTTTCAATATTAAGTTGTTTATTATATCTTTCTGTATAAACAACAAAGATTGAATTAAGTTCTGCCCTGCTTAAAACTCTGTTTCTTTCAAAAAGAGCGATTGTTTCTTCTTCAATGTAAGTAGGAAGAGCTTCTACAGTATTTCTAAGATTTTTAAGTCCTCTTTCTTTAGCAGCTTCAACCCATGATTCATCATATCCATTTCCATTGAATATTATTTTTTTATGTTTGTTGTATCTTTCTTTTACAAGCTTTATTATTTCTTGTTTCATCTTATTTTTGTCTTCTGTATTTTCAAGAATATCAGCATATTCTCCAAGAACATCTGCAACAATAGTATTTATAATAAATGTTGGTGTTGAAGGAGAAGCACTTGATCCAGGCATTCTGTATTCAAATTTATTTCCTGTAAATGCAAAAGGAGAAGTTCTGTTTCTGTCAGAAACATCTTTAGGTATTTTAGGGAAGTTATATGCCCCTAGTTCTATCATAGTCTGCTCATGAGTTGCAGTATTAATTTTTCCTATATTTTCAAGTATATCCTGAAGCTGTTCTCCTAAGAAAATAGATATTATTGCAGGAGGTGCTTCATGTCCTCCAAGTCTGTGATCATTTCCAGGTGTTGCAGTTGAAACTCTTAAAATATGAGAATATCTGTCAACAGCTTCTATAACTGCTGTAAGGAATACTAAAAACTGAAGATTATCTTTAGACATATCCCCTGGATCAAAAAGATTTTCACCAAGATTTGTTGATAAAGACCAGTTACAATGTTTTCCTGAACCATTTACTTTTGAGAAAGGTTTTTCATGAAGAAGGGCTGCCAGTCCATGTCTGTCTGCTACTTTTTTAATAACATCCATTGAAAGCTGATTCTGATCAACTGCTACATTTGCAGTTGCAAACATTATTGCAAGTTCAAACTGATTTGGTGCAACTTCATTATGCTTTGTTTTTGCCATAACTCCAAGCTGCCATAATTCAGAATCAAGTTCTGCCATGAATCTTTCAACTTTTTCTTTTAAAGTTCCATAATAATGGTCATTCATTTCCTGACCTTTAGGAGGAAGTGATCCAAAAAGAGTTCTTCCACAAAGCATTAAATCCTGTCTTTTTTCCCAAAATTCTTTCTCTATTAAGAAATATTCCTGTTCTACTCCAAGAGTTACTTCAATTTTAGAAGTTTGAGTATCTCCAAGAGCTCTTTTTACTCTAAGAGCCTGTGCAGTTACTGCATTTATAGATCTTAAAAGAGGAACTTTTTTATCAAGAGCTTCCCCGTTATAACCTATAAAAGCTGTAGGTATATAAAGAGATTTAGCCTTTTCAGGTCCTCTTAAAAACATTGGAGATGATAAATCCCATGCTGTATAACCTCTTGCCTCAAATGTTGAACGAAGTCCTCCATTAGGGAAAGAAGAAGTATCTGACTCACCTTTTATTAATTCTTTTCCTGAAAACTGAGAAAGAATATTTCCGTCTGAAGAAATAGATATAAAAGATTCATGTTTTTCAGCCGTTAAATCTGTAAGAGGCTGAAACCAGTGAGTGAAGTGTGTTGCTCCATTTTCTGTTGCCCAGTTTTTAGCAGCATTGGCAATTACTTCAGCTACAGAGATAGAAAGTTCTTTTTCTCCTCTTTGAACAGCTTTAAATTCCTTAAATATTGAGTTTGGAACTCTGCTTTTCAATTCAAGTTCAGAGAAATGAAATTTTCCAAAGATTTCCAGCATGTTATTCATTATTAAAAACCTCCTGATATATATAAAAAATAAAATTGTAATCAAGATTAAATTGTAACTGCAACAATATAAATTAACATTATAAGTTTATTTATGAAAAATTTTACCATAAAAACTTATCTATTACAATGAAAAATAAAAATATGACATAACAAAAGGTCAAAATAAAATATTTTAAATTATTTCAACTAAAAATTGAAAAAAACGCTCAAATAATATATAATTTAAAGAGCCTAAGGTAAAAAAAGGATTTGGTTAAAAATGGAGAGAATATACGGAAAAAGTATATATGAAGGTATAGTAATTGCAGAACCCTATTTAAAAGGTAAAAATAACCTTGAAATAGAGTCTTTTTCTGTTTCTGAAGAAAATTTGGATAAAGAGATTGAAAGATATGAACATGCAGTTCAGAGAGCAAAAGATAAACTAGCACATCTTATGCACGATTTAAAAGGGAAAGTTGCTGAAAAAGATCTTCAGATTCTTTCAGTTCACTTTATGATGCTTGATGATCCTATGTTCAAAGATGAAATTAAAGTTTCTTTGAAAAAAGACAAGATAAATGTTGAAGAGGTTATCAAAAGAACTGTAAGCAAATATTCAGAAGCTTTTAAGAAAATGAAAAATCCTCTTTACAGACAGAGAGCTCTTGATATTCAGGATATAGGAGAAAGACTTTTAGAAGCTCTTGCAGATAATGAAAGTGTTTATGATGCATTAAATGGAAAAATTTTAATTGCACATGATATTCTTCCTTCAGAACTTTTAAATATTTTTAACAAAAAAATTGATATAAAAGGAATTGTAATGGAGTATGTAGGTGAAACATCACATACAGCTATCCTTGCAAAATCTCTTGAAATTCCTACTTTCATGGGAGGAATTGACATTCTTAAAGAAGAATGGGGAGAATATATAATTCTTGATACCTACAGTGACAATCCAGTTGTTGTCACTAATCCTTCTGTTGAAACTTTAAGAGAATACAAAATTCTTCAGGAGGAATTTGAAAAAGAAAAAGAGGAAATAAAAGAAACTCTTAATCTTCCTTCTGTAACTCTTGATGGAACAAAAATAAGTCTTGAAGTGAATGCTGGACAGGAACTTGATAAAAATATGCTTAAAAATGTAAATGCTGACGGTATAGGACTTCTAAGAACAGAATTTATATACATGGAAGGGACAAAACTTCCTGAAGAACTTGAACAGCTTGAATTTTATGAAGAAGTCAGCAAAAGAATAGGAGATGAGAAACCTCTTATTATCCGTACTCTTGATATAGGAGCTGATAAAAGTCTTCCATATTTTAAAATGGCTCATGAACAAAATCCTTCTCTTGGAGAAAGAGGATTAAGATTTACGCTTCATAAAAAAAATATTTTAAAAACACAGCTGAGAGCAATCTTAAGAGCCAGCAAAGATAAGAGCATTAAAATAATGCATCCTATGGTTACAAACATAGCTGAAATTGAAAAAGTTCTTGAACTTACAAAAGAAGTTAAAGAAGAACTTAAAGCAGAAGGAATAGAATATAATGACAAAATAGAAACAGGAGTTATGGTTGAAGTTCCTTCAGCAGTTCTTATGGCTGATAAAATGTGTGAGTATATTGACTTTTTCTCTATAGGAAGTAATGACCTTGCTCAGTACATTCTGGCAACTGACAGATTTTCTCTGAAAGAAAACAATCTTTATGACTATTATGATCCTGCTGTATTAAAAGCTGTTAATATGGTAGCTGAAGCAGCTAAAAAAAATGGCAAGGGTATCTCTGTCTGCGGTGAAATGGCAGGAGAACTTGTAGGAATAGTTATACTTTTAAGTTTTGGAATAAAAAATCTTAGTATGTCTGCTGTCTTTATACCAAGAGCTAGAAATCTTGTAAGAAAAATAAAGATGTCTGACCTTGCAGAAATTAAAAAAGCTGTTTTAAACTGCAAAAATTCAGATGAAGTAAGACATATAGCAAGAGAATATATAAAAAAATTATAAAAGGGAGATGTATCTATGAAAAAAATAACTGTGCAGATAAAAAATAAAGCGGGACTTCATGCAAGACCTTCATCTCTTTTTGTACAATTGGCTTCTACTTATGATTCTGATATAAAAGTCAGATTTGAGGGAGAAGAAATAAATGGTAAAAGCATAATGGGACTTATGCTTCTTGCTGCTGAACAAGGAAGAACTCTTGAACTTGAAGCAGATGGGCCTGACGAAGATGAAATGCTTAACGCACTTAGAATTCTTGTAGAAGAAGATAAATTTGGTGAAGAATAAATGGAAATTAAAAGAGCTGAAAAAATGGGATTCTGTTTTGGAGTAGCAGGGGCTATAAATCTGTGCAACAAAATAGCAGAAGAAAAAAATTTTCAAGGAAATTTATTTATTCTTGGAATGCTTGTCCACAATAAAAATGTTACCTCAGATATGGAAAAAAAAGGATTTAAGACTCTTTCAGAAGAAGATTTGAAAGAAGAAAAAATAAAACTTAATAAAAAAGATACAGTAATTATCAGAGCACACGGGACAACTAAAGAAATTTATGATATACTAGAGAAAGAAAAAGTAAAAATCTATGATGCCACTTGTGTGTTTGTGGAAAGAATTAGAAAAGCACTAATTGAAGCTGAAAAAAATGGAAAAAAAATAATTTTTATCGGAGACAGATATCACCCTGAAGTAAAAGGTATAGTTTCTTTTGGAAATGATGTAACAATAGTGAATTCTTTTGAAGAATTTACAAAATTTTCTGTTGATAAAGAAAAAGAATATTGTCTTTTAACTCAGACAACTTTAAATAAAGAATTATTTTTCAAAATAAAAGAATATACAGAAAAAAACTATAAAAATATAGATATATTCAGCAAAATATGTGGAGCTACATACGAAAGACAAAAAGCAGTGGAAAAACTTGCTGGAGAAGTTGAGATGGTTTTAATAGTAGGGGATAATAAAAGTTCAAACACTAAAAAACTTTATGAAATTTCAAAAAGCGTAAATGAAAAAAGCTACCTTATACAAGACAAAACCGAATTAAACAGCTCTTGGTTTAACGGCATAAAGAAGGTAGGAATAACTGCAGGAGCATCAACACCGGAAGAAATAATTTTAGAGATAGAAAAAGAAATAAGGGGGACTTTTGATGACAAACATGGATTATAACGAATTTGAAGCACTACTTAA
This sequence comes from Fusobacterium perfoetens, assembly GCF_021531595.1. NCBI lineage: Bacteria > Fusobacteriati > Fusobacteriota > Fusobacteriia > Fusobacteriales > Fusobacteriaceae > Fusobacterium > Fusobacterium perfoetens. Next base: position 20,085 of record NZ_JADYUD010000002.1, on the reverse strand, counting down.
CGACTATCTTCCAGAAGAAGGAAACACAGGAAGCAAAGTAGTAGGAACAGTAGCAAGCAAGGAAAGAAACTTCGCATACCTTGATGTTCCAGGACAAATTACTTCTGTAAGAGTAAGAGCCGAAGAAGTTGCTGATTACAACATAGGCGATGAAATAGAAGTTATGCTTGTAGGTGAAACTCAAGACGGTGAGTTCATTATCGGTTCAAGAAGAAAAATTGAAATGGAACAAGGTTGGGAAAAAATTAAAGAAGCTTTTGAAAACAAAGCTGAAATAACTGGAAAAGTTGTTAAAGAAGTAAAAGGAGGATATATTGTTGAGGTATTCTCTCATCAAGTATTCCTTCCAAAATCTCTTTCTGAAACTAAAAAAGGTGAAGATATAGTTGGAAAAACTGTAAATGTTTTAGTTAAAGAAATAAAAGAAGATAAAAAAGGTAAAAAAGTTACTGTATCAAGAAAAGATATTACAATGATGCAAGCTGACAAAGAATTCTCTGAATTAAAAGAAGGAGAAGTTTTAGAAGGTGTTGTAACTGAAATACTTCCATTTGGTATAGTTGTAGAAATCGGAAATCTTAGAGGATTCATCCATATTTCTGAAATTTCTTGGAAAAAAGCTGAAAAAATTGAAGGATTCAATCTTGGAGACAAACTTCAAGTTAAAGTTATTGGACTTGAACCTGAAAAGAAAAATGTAAAACTTTCTTTAAAAGCTCTTGTAAGAAATCCTTGGGATATAGCTGCTGAAACTATAGCAGTTGATTCTGTTACAGAAGGTAAAGTTACTAAAATTTTACAATATGGAATCCTTGTAGAAATCATGGACGGAGTTGAAGGACTTATCCATATTTCTGACTTCACATGGAACAGAAAGAAAATCAATGTAAACGACTTTGCTAAAGTAGGAGATATTGTAAAAGTTAAAGTTCTTGAATTCAAACCTGAAAGCAGAAAATTAAAACTTGGAATGAAACAACTTTCTGTTGATCCTTGGGAAAAAGCTGAAGAAAACTACAAAGTTGGAACTAAGCTTTCTGGTAAAGTTGCAGAAATAAAACCTTACGGAGTATTTGCTGAAATTGAAGAAGGAATAGATGTATTCATTCATCAATCTGACTTTGCATGGGTTGGAAGCAAAAAATTTGAAAAAGGAGATACAGTTGAATTTGAAGTAATTGAACTTGACCTTGACGAAAAGAAAATCAAAGGAAGCATAAAAGCTCTTGAGAAAAGTCCTTGGGAAAAAGCTATGGAAGAATACAAAGTAGGAGACATAGTTGAAAAACCTGTTAAGAGCATATTAGAATTTGGAATGTTCGTTAAACTTGAAGATGGAATTGACGGATTTATTCCTACACAACTTGCTTCTAAAGATTTCATCAAAAACTTAAAAGATAAATTCCAAGTTGGAGATCTTGTAAGAGGTAAAATTGTTGAAATAGATAAAGACAAACAAAGAATAAAAATTTCTGTTAAAGGTCTTGAATTAGACGAAGAAAAAAGAGAAACAAAAGAATTAATTGAAAAGTATGGAGTATCTTCTACTGAAGAATAATTAATTTCTAAAATATAAATACCGATGCTAAAAAGTATCGGTATTTTTTTATCTTATTAAAACTATAAAAGTTTAGCTGCTATTTCAGCAAGAGGTGAACGCTCACCTTTAACAAGAGTAATATGTCCTGCTATTTTTTCATCTTTTAATTTATCTGCCATATAAGTAAGTCCATTTGTATTGGCATCAAGATAAGCACTGTCTATTTGGTAAGGATCTCCTGTAAATACAATCTTTGTATTTTCTCCAACTCTTGTTATTATAGTTTTTATTTCAAGAGGAGTAAGGTTCTGAGCTTCATCAATTACAATAAAAGCATTAGGCATACTTCTTCCTCTTATATATGTTAGGGCTTCAACTTTTAAAAGTCCCATACTTTCAAGTCCTGTAATAACTTTTTCACCAGCCTTATCACCTTTTACATCACTTAAAAATTCTATGTTATCAAATATAGGCTGCATCCAAGGTCTTAACTTGTCTTTTTCATTTCCAGGAAGGAAACCTAAATCTTTCCCCATAGGTATAATAGGTCTTGCTATGTAAAGTTTTGAATATTTTTTTCTTTCAACAACTTGTTCAAGTCCTGCTGCTATAGCAAGAAGAGTCTTTCCTGTTCCTGCTTTTCCAACAAGAGATACAGCTTTTACATTGTCGTCCATTAAAAGTTCCATAGCAAATCTTTGTTCCTGATTTCTTGCTCTTGCTCCCCAAGCACTTATATCTCCATTAAGGAATTTTTTTACTTTTTCTCCTATAACTCTTCCAGCTGTTTCTTCCTGTCCACATTTAAAAATAAAGAAGAAATTAGGAGTAGGAGAAAACTCTAAATTCAATTCTGATAAATCAACTTTTCCACTCTTATTAAATTTATCAAAAATATCTTTTGAAACTTCTATTTCCATATATCCTTTATCAAGATCATCATAAACCACTCTGTCTGTTGAATAATCTTCAACTTCAACACCTACAGCATCAGCTTTTATTCTTAAATTTATATCTTTTGTTACAAATATAACTTTTCTTTCAGGCTCTCTTTTCTTTACTCCCATTACAACTGCTATTATATGATTATCAATAACTTCTTTTTTCAGCCCTTCAGGAAGAAGAGAAAGGTCAGCTGTTTTTTCAACTTTAAAAAATATGTCGTCAGGAAGTTCTATTCCCTCAGAAAGATTTCCTTTTTTTCTGATTTCTTCAAGAACTCTGGATGCCATTCTTGCATGAATAGCTGTGTTTGGCTTCTGTTTTAACTTATCTATTTCCTCTATAACCTCAATAGGAAGATAGATATCATTTCCTCTGAAATTATAAATAGAATAAGGATCGTGAATAAGCACATTAGTATCAAGTATAAATATCTTTCTCATATTTTCCACCTCTTTTTAATTCGGCTTTCCTGATACTATATTATTCTAAATAAAAACAGGTTTTCCTTTTTATCTGAATAACAAAGAATTTTTTAATTTTTAGAACTTTGAATTTTTTTAAGAGTTCCTTTAATAGCTTCCTGAATATTTTTATAATTTTTAATTTCCTCTTTATCAATAAGTTTATCAATATCTTTCTTATTGTATCCAAGTCCTTCAAGAGCCATGATAAGCTCATCTTCAACACTTGTATAAACAATGTCATCTGTTTTTTCCATTGAAATAATATCAAGCTTCTTAAGTTTATCCTTAAGATCAAGGATAATCTGCTGAGCCTTTTTCTCTCCTAATTTTGGAACTTTTTTCAAAGTTATAAAATCTTCCTGAAGAACAAGACCTCTTATCATCTCTACATCAAAAGTTGACATTATTGCAAGAGCAAGGGAAACACCAATTCCCTTTACACTTAAAAGCATTTCAAAAAGATTTCTCTCTTTTGCTTCAAGAAATCCTACAAGCTTATAATCATCTTCTTTTATATAGTTATATATAAAAAATTTTTTTATTTCTCCTTCTGATACAATATCATAAGTTTTAAGTGAAATATATACTTTATATCCCACTCCATTTACATCAAGAGCAAGATACTCTGGTTTTTTGTATGCTACTTCACCTTTTAAATATTCAAACATATATTCTCCTTACATCTTTTATAAATATTTTTTTAAATATTTTCCTGTATAACTTTTCTTAACTTTTGCTATCTCTTCAGGAGTTCCACAGGCAACAATAGTTCCCCCTTTGTCTCCTCCTTCAGGGCCTATATCAATTATATAATCAGCTGTTTTTATAACATCAAGATTATGTTCTATTATTACAACTGTATTTCCTTTGTCTACAAGTCTTTGAAGAACTTCCATTAATTTTTTTACATCTTCAAAATGAAGTCCTGTTGTAGGCTCATCAAGAATATATATTGTTTTTCCTCTTGATGATTTTGAAAGTTCTGAAGCAAGTTTTATTCTCTGAGCCTCTCCCCCTGAAAGAGTTGTAGCAGGTTGTCCAAGTTTTATATATCCAAGCCCCACATCTTTTAAAACTTTTATTTTTTTCTCAAGAGAAGGAACAGCAGAGAAAAATTCATATGCTTCATCAATACTCATATTTAAAACATCTGAAATTGTTTTTCCTTTATAATATACTTCCAAAGTCTCTTTATTATATCTTTTCCCTCTGCACACATCACATTCAACATAAACATCTGGAAGGAAATTCATTTCAATCTTAACAATTCCAGCTCCCTGACATGCTTCACATCTTCCACCTTTTACATTAAAGGAGAATCTTCCTTTTGAAAAACCTTTAAGCTTTGCATCTTTTGTCTGAGCAAAAATATCTCTTATCTCATCAAATATTTTTGTATATGTTGCTGGATTTGAACGAGGAGTTCTTCCAATAGGAGTCTGATCTATATCAATAACCTTTTCTATATGCTCAAGCCCACTTATAGATTTATATTCCAAAGGATAAAGTTTTCCCTTATTAAGTTCATTAAAAAGAACTGGAAACAATGTCTGATTTATAAGAGTTGATTTTCCACTTCCACTTACTCCTGTTACAACTGTAAGAACTCCAACTGGAATTTTTACAGTTATATTTTTTAGATTATTCCCTTTTGCTCCTGTAAGCTCTATAAATTTATCACTTGTTCTTCTTACTTCTGGAACATCTATTTTTATTTCTCCTCTTAGATATTTTCCTGTAAGAGAATTTTTATTTTTCTTAATCTGAGCAGGTGTTCCATAAGCTACAAGATTTCCTCCAAACTCTCCTGCTCCAGGCCCAAGATCAAATATATAGTCTGCTTGATTCATAGTATCTTCATCATGTTCAACTACAATAAGAGTGTTTCCTAAATCTCTTAATCTGTTAAGAGTTGAAAGAAGCTTATCATTATCCCTTTGATGAAGTCCTATACTTGGTTCATCAAGAACATATAATACTCCTGTAAGCCCTGATCCTATTTGTGTAGCAAGTCTTATTCTCTGAGATTCTCCCCCTGAAAGAGTTTTTGTTGGACGGAAAAGTGAAAGATAATCAAGTCCAACATTTATCATAAAAGTAAGTCTTTCTCTTATCTCTTTTAAAATTTCCTTAGCAATTTTTTCCTGCTTAGGTGTAAGAGTAAGATTATTAAAAAACTCAAGAGAATCTTTTACACTCATAAGACAGATGTCAATTATATTTTTCCCATTTATTGTTACTGCAAGGACTTCATCTTTCAGTCTTTTTCCATGACATACCTTACATTCTTTTTCTATCATAAATCTATTTTCAATTTCTTCTTTAGCAGACTCTGAAAAAGTTTCATAATATCTTCTTTCCATATTTTTTACAATACCTTTAAATTCTCTCATCCCATGAAAAGAAAAATCTTTTGATTCAAAATCAAATCTATATTTTTTATCTGTTCCATGAAGAATTATATCCATCTGTTCTTTTGGAATATCTTCCACAGGAATTGTATAATCTATATCAAGTTCCCTGCACATAGAAAGAAACATTTCCCATGTCCAGCCTTTTCTTGAAGATGCTCCAGGAACATAAAGCCCCCCGTCTTCAATAGAAAGAGTCTTATCAATTATAAGTTTATTTTCATCAACTTCAAGTTTCTGACCTATCCCTTTACATTCAGGACATGCTCCATAAGGTGCATTAAAAGAAAAAAGTCTTGGAGTAAGTTCAGGTATACTTATATCCTCATGGTTTGGACAAGCATAATTTTCACTATAATTATAATCAGTTCCTTCTATGTTTATAATTATTTTTCCGTTTGAAACTTCCATTCCAGCTTCTATTGACTGAGTAAGTCTTGAAACAAATTCATCATCATTTTTCTTTAAAACAAGTCTATCTATTACAACTTCAATATTATGCTTTTTATTTTTATCAAGCTCTATTTCATCTTCAAGATACAGAATTTCTCCATTTACTCTGGCTCTTACAAATCCTTTTTTTACAAGATTCAAAAAAAGATTTTTATGAGTTCCTTTTTTCTCCCTTACAACAGGAGCAAGAACTGTCATTTTTTCTCTCTCTTCAAATTTTTCTATTATATTTTCTACTATCTCTTCAACACTTTTTTTATCAACAACTGTTCCACAGACAGGACAATGTGCTGTTCCTATATGTGCAAAAAGAAGCCTCATATAGTCATAAATCTCTGTTACAGTTCCTACTGTTGAACGGGGATTTTTATTTGTTGTTTTCTGTTCAATAGAAATTGCAGGAGAAAGTCCTTCAATAGAATCTACCTCTGGTTTTTTCATCTGCCCTATAAATTGTCTTGCATAAGCAGAAAGACTTTCTACATATCTTCTCTGCCCTTCTGAATAGATCGTATCAAAAGCAAGAGAAGATTTTCCACTTCCACTTACTCCTGTTATAACTACAAATTTATTTTTAGGAATTTCTATGTCTATATTTTTAAGATTGTGCTCTCTAGCACCTTTTATTACTATTTTATCAAGCATTTCATATCACCTCTTGCTTTTCTGACAAAACTTTATTTTCCACTAAAATTGTATCATATTACAATTTTTTTATCTATAAAAATAGATACCTTTTATTACAGATTATTGATTTTTATTTTTTGAAGGGTTATAATGAAAATGTAAGCAAAAATTTAAGACAGGAGATAATTAATGAGAATCTTAGGTATTGATCCAGGAACAGCCATCGTTGGTTTTTCTATAATAGAATATGAAAATAAAAAAATGAATCTTCTTGACTATGGTTGTGTTTATACATCAAAAGATCTTCCTATGGAAGAGAGGCTTCTTCAAATTTTTAATGGTATTGAAGATATTATAAAAAAGTATTCTCCTGAGCATATGGCTATTGAAGAACTTTTTTATTTTAAAAATAATAAAACAGTTATATCTGTAGGAGAAGCAAGGGGAGTTATCCTTCTTGCAGGAAAGAAAAATGGGCTTTCTATCCAAGGTTATACCCCTCTTCAAGTAAAAATAGGTATAACAGGATATGGAAAAGCAGATAAAAAACAAGTTCAGCTTATGGTAAAAACTCTTCTTAAAATGGAAGAAATTCCAAAACCTGACGATGCTGCTGATGCTATTGCAATAGCTATAACACACATAAATTCTCTTACAAATCTTCAATATAATATGGGAAACTCTTTAGGAATATCAACAAAGAATCTTACAAAAACAAAACTTACTGCTGCTGAGTTCAGAGAACTTTTAATGAAAAAATAAACTCATTCTAACTCTATAAATATTTTTTTATTTTTATTATTTTTTTAAACTAAAACCCTTGAATAACAGTCATATAGGTATAAAGTACAAAAAATTTAAAAAACATAAAAAGTTTTTCGTAATTTTTAAAAATTTTTTATTTTTTTAATTTCAACTTAATTCTTTATTTTTAAAAGAGAAAAAAAGATATAATATTAATTTTCAAAAAAAATAACAAAAAAATTTATTCTAATACTAGCAATATTATGGGAAAATATGGTATAAGTAATAGTATAGTTTTGATGGTTGGTAAATCTTCTATATGGGTTAGGGATAAAAAAGTTATATTTTTACAAACAACAAATTTTAGGTTTTACAGAAATAAGGTAAGGGAAAAATATCTACTTAAATAGCAACGCTGTAAAGTGTTAGTTATATATCACAAAAAAGGAGAATGAGGATTTTATGAAAAAAAGAGAATTCGCAGAATTATTTATGGTTAAAGCTAACCTAAGAAGTAAAGAAGAAGCTAAAAGACAAGTTGAGCTTTTCATTGAAACTATGAAAGAAGCTCTTACACAGGAAGAAGTTTTAATCTTCAGAGGACTTGGAACTTTTGAAAGAAGAGAAACTAAGAGAAAAGAAGGAAGAAACCCTAGAACTGGAGAAGCTATAAAAATTACTCCTAAAAAATACATCAAATTCAAAGTTGGTAAAGACTTAGAAGACAGAATCAACAAACCTGTAAAAAGAGGAAGAAAATAATAAATCACTTAAGGTGAATTTTTATTTTTGTGAAAAAACATTCAAGGGATGAATGGGAAAAAATTTGACATTTTTCTATTCATCTCTTTTTTATTTACAATAAAAAAGGGACTTTCAAAGTCCCTTTATCTTTTTTATATTCTTATTTTCTTTCTTTATTCATCCAGTTTAATTCATAATCTTTTAAAGCATAAACTGCCTGACTTGACAGAGGAATTATTGCCATCATATTAAATACTGTCATAAGACCTACACCAAGATCTCCAAGCTCCCATACAAATGTATATTGAGCAAGTCCTCCTGCAAAAAGCATGCATAGAGCAAATATCTGATAAATTTTCTGAGCTTTCATTGTATCTCCAAATACATAAGATACATTAGATCTTGCATAGAACATAATTCCTAAGAAAGTAGAGAAACTGAAAAGGAATAATATTACTGCTATAAATATAACTCCTGCACTTCCTATGTGATAGTTCATTGCAGCTTGTAATAAATCCATTCCCTGAAGTCCACTTATAACATCTTTAGGAGCAAGAAGCATTATAAATGCTGAACAACTACATATTACAAGAGTATCAATAAATACTCCTAAAGCTTGAATCAATCCTTGTTTTGCAGGGTGATCAACATCTGCTGCAGCTGCTGCACATGGAGCTGATCCTGAACCAGCTTCGTTAGAGAAAAGTCCTCTTTTAACTCCATTCATTAAAACTGCCCCAAATCCTCCTGCAACTGCTTGTCTGAATCCAAGAGCCTGTCCAAATATTTCAGCAAACATTTCAGGTATATATCCTATATTTTTTACAAGTATAAATAAAGTTATACCTATATATAAAATTCCCATAACAGGAACTATTTTATCAAGAGCTTTAACTGTTCCTCCTTTTTTGAAAAGAATTACAGCTGATAAAATTACAAGTGCCACTGTTGTATAAAGTGCTGGTATACCAAAAGCATTTGAAAAAGACTGTGTAACTGAGTTAGCAACAACCTGACTTATTCCTCCCCAGCAAAGAAGTCCTGATAATGCAAATAAAATACCTAATAATCTAAATTTTGCCCCTCTTACATATTTCTTTTTATTATCTACAGAGACATATTTTACATCTCCATACATTCCAGGATAGAAATCTTTATCATCAGCAACTGTGATTAATCTCATTCTTTCCATGAAATATGCAGGTCCTCCTCTATATCCTCCATATAAAGGATCATGTTCTTTATATAACTGAGCAAGAGTAGCTTCTATAAATGCTGAAGCTGAACCTACAAGAGCTACAATCCACATCCAAAATATTGCTCCTGCACCTCCAAAAGATATTGCTGCAACAACTCCTGCAAGGTTACCCATTCCAACTCTTGATGCTGTTGCTATTAAAAGAGCCTGTAAACCTGATATTGAATCTCTGTCTTCTGACTTTTTAGGTTCTAAAGCTATTCTTATCATCTCTGGAAATAATCTAAAAGGCATAAACCTAGTTCTTATTGTAAAATATAATCCAGCTGGAATAAGAAGAACAACAAGAATACTAAGTCCTATCTGCACTTCTCCAATATTTAAAATAATTAAATCTCCCCATAGCAATCCATTTATTGCACCTACTAACACTTTCAGCGTGTTTAACAAACTATTAACCATCGCCCATACTCCTCCCATTATTAATTCTGCATACTATATGATACAGCTTGTTTTAATACTTTAATAAAAAATATCATCTTTTTATGTTCGTTATACATCTGTTTAGTACTGCTTTTATACGATATTTTTTCTCTATATCTTATGAGTATATCTTATTTATTTTTTCTTGTCAATTTAATTCTAAATCTTTATTATTTAAAATAAATATACTATATATTTAACTTTTTCATAGTTTATTTTTTGTTTCTTGAAAAGAAATGAGGTGAATCTCCTCTTTTTCCATATATTACATTTTCTCCTATCTCTTTAAGACTTTTTTCAAGAGAAGTTTTACCCTTTTCTGCATCATCATTTATTCCAGGTTTTCCATTATAAAGCTGATACTTTACTCTTTCAGAAGTTTTAGTAGCACTTGGCATTATAATATTTGCTCCTGCAAGAACTCCTTTTTCCCTTCCCATAGGATCAAGCCCCTGAAGAGCTGTTGTTGCAGCAATATTTATATCCTTCATATAAATTCTGCATATGGCTATCATTTTCAGACCAAGTTCAACTCTTTTTTCTTCTGAAAGAATCTTACCTTTAAATTCCTGTCCCATTGGTGTATCATTGTGAAGAATATAAGGCCCCATTCCTATCATATCTATATCATTTTCTTTAAAAAATATCACATCATTTACAAGATCTTCTTCTGTTTGTCCAGGAAGTCCTATCATTACCCCTGTTCCTACTTGATATCCTGCTTTTCTTAAATCTTTAAGACCTTGAAGACGCTTTTCAAAACTATGAAGCTCATCTTTTGGGTGAATTGTCTCAAAAAGATTTTTATTTGTAGTTTCTATTCTTAAAAGATATCTTGAAGCCCCAGCTTCTCTCCACTTTTTATAAGTTTCATAAGTTTGTTCCCCAACCGAAAGAGTTATTCCCAATCCATTATCTGTCATTTTCTGAATATCTTTTAAAATTTCTTCTACAAAATCTATGAATTCCTTATCTGTTCTTTCTCCAGACTGAAGAGCCATAGAACCATATCCATTTTCATATATCCATTCTGCACTTTTTAAAATATCTTCCTTTGTCATAAAAAATCTTTCAACATTTTTATTCTCTCTTCTTATTCCACAATATTTACAATTTTTTATACATATATTACTAAATTCCACAAGTCCTCTGTAATATACATTATTTCCTATATATTTAAGTTTTGTTTCATAAGCCTTATCAAAAAGAAGCTGCAACTCCTCTTTATTATCTATCTTCATAAGAGTTAAAAGATCTTCTTTTGTAAGCTCCTCTTTATTTAAAATATCTTTTACATTCATATAGTTATCCTCCGTAAAATATTTACATTCCATTATACCATACAAAAATAATTTCCATAGTAATTTAATAAATAATTCTTTACTTTTTTATAATCTCGTGCTAAGATAAAAATATAGGGTATAGGGGTATACCCTATTATACTTAACAAATACAAAGGAGAAAATTTTTATGAAAAAAGTATATTCTGTTGAGGGACTAAAATGTGGACATTGTGCCTCAAAAATACAAGATCAGATAGAAAAGCTTCATGATGTTGAAAGCTGTATTCTTAACTTCTATACAAAAAAAATAACTGTGGAAATTAAAGATTCTGTTGATGAAAAAGAATTTTTAAATACCATTAATAAAATAGCTGATAAAACTGAAAAAGGTTCTAAAATTTTTGAAATGTCTGGTTCAGAAAAAAATAATGTTTCTGAAGAACACAAAGGCTGTGAATGTGGACATCATCACCATGAACATAATCATGGGCATGAACATGCTCATAATCATGGAGAATGTGGCTGCAGAGGTCATCATCATCACGAAGAAGAAAGTTGTGACTGTGGACATTCACATGATGATGAAGAAGGTTGTGGTTGTGGACACTCCCACGAAGAAGAGGGAAAAGTACATAACCATGAACATGGACATTCACATCATCACGGACATTCACACACTCACGACTTAAAATTAAGCAAAGAATCTTCAAATGAAGAACATCAAAAAATAAATTATGAAAAAATTTCTCTTTTTGGAGGAATCGCCCTGTTTATTATTTCAATCTTCATTCCAAATGTTGAAATAAAAACAGCCTTCCTTCTTATTGCATACATCGTTGCTGGAGGAGATATTTTATACAGATCTCTTCTTAATATTAAAAATGGAAACTTTCTTGATGAAAACTTCCTTATGTCCATTGCAACTATAGGAGCTCTTTTCTTAAGAGAATACAGAGAGGCTGTAGGAGTTATGATTTTCTATAAAGTTGGAGAATATTTTCAAGAAAGAGCAGTTAACAATTCAAGAAAATCTATACAAAGTCTTTTAGAAGTAAAAGCAAATTATGCAAACTTAAAACTTCATGACGGAACTATAAAACAAGTTGATCCTGAAACTCTTTCTGTTAATGATATAATTATTATAAAGCCAGGAGAAAAAGTTGCTGTTGATGGTGTAGTTGAAAAAGGAACTTCTTCTCTTAATACAGCTGCTCTTACTGGAGAATCTCTTCCTGTTTTCGTAGAAAAAGGAACAGAAATTTTAAGTGGAAGCCTTAATATAGATGGTATGATTGAAGTAAGAGTTACAAAAGAATATAAAGATTCTGCTATAAGTAAAATTATTGAAATGGTTGAAAATGCAAGTGATAAAAAAGCTGATGCAGAGAAATTTATCACTAAATTTGCAAGATACTATACTCCTGTTGTTGTTCTTGCTGCTGTTATAGTAGGACTTGGTATTCCTGTTATTTTTGGAGACTTTAAACTTTGGTTTGGAAGAGCTTTAATTTTCCTTGTTATTTCATGCCCTTGTGCTCTTGTTCTTTCAGTACCTCTTACATTTTTCAGCAGTATAGGACTTTCTTCAAAAAGAGGTATTCTTATTAAAGGAGGAAACTACCTTGAAAAATTAAAAGAAGTAAATGCAGTTGTTTTTGATAAAACAGGAACTCTTACAAAAGGAAAGTTTCAAATAGAAAATATAGAAACTGCTGAAGGATTTTCTAAGGAAGAACTTATTGAAATAAGTAAAGCAGGAGAATTTTATTCAAATCACCCTATTGGAAAAGCCGCTCTTAATTATAAAGATATAAAAATATCTGAACAAGATATTAAAGATTATAAAGAAATTTCTGGAAAAGGTGTTTCTGCTGTATATAAAGGAAAAAATATTCTTGTTGGAAATAAAAAGCTTATGAAAGATTTTAATATTCAGATAGATTTTTCTAAGGAAGAAAGCAGCACTGCAGTATACGCTGCACAAGATGGAAAATATGCAGGAGCTCTTTATCTTGCTGATGAAATTAAATCAGATTCTTCAAAAACAATAGAAGAACTAAAAAAAATGAACATAGTTTCATATATGCTTACTGGTGATAATAAAAAAACTGGTGAACTTGTTGGAGAAAAACTTGGATTTAAAAAAGAAAATGTTTTCACTCAGCTTCTTCCTCAAGATAAAGTTAAAATCCTTAATGACATTAAAAAGAAAAGTAAAGCTGTTATATTTGTAGGAGACGGAATTAACGATGCTCCTGTACTTTCTCTTGCTGATATTGGAATTGCAATGGGAGGAGCAGGAAGTGATATTGCTGTTGAATCTGCTGACATTGTCTTTATAAATGATGAGCCTTACAAAGTTGTTGAAACTTTAAAAATAGCAGCTGAAAATAAAAAAGTTGTTATGCAAAATATTTATTTCTCTCTTGGAGTTAAAATTCTTGTTATGATTCTTGGAGTTATGGGAATTGCAAATATGTGGCTTGCAATCTTTGCTGATGTAGGTGTGTCTGCAATAGCTGTTTTAAATGCTTCAAAAATTTTAAGAATTAAAAAACTTTAAATAAGTAAGAAAAAAGCTGATGCATTTACTGCATCAGCTTTTTATATTAATCATTATAATAAAGATTTTCAGTAGGGAATATAGAATCACAAGTCATTTCCATTCCAAGTTTTCTCACTAGCTGGTCATCTGTTTTTCCTAAAATAGATGTTGAGTGAGCCTGAGTCCCTCTTAATTTTGAAAGACAGTCTATTGCTTTTTTTGCTCTTTCATCTGTAACAGCACATATGCTTAAAGCTATAAGCACTTCTTCACAGTTAAGAGTTACATTTTTGCTTCCAAAGTTCTTTGATTTAAGGTTCATTATAGGTTCAGCAATTTCTGGAGCTATAAGATGAACTTCATCAGCTATTCCTGCATGATGTTTAATTGCATTAAGTATTGCTGAAGCAGCAGCACACATAGTTTCAGAACCTTTTCCTGTAATCATAGTTCCGTCTTCAAGTTCTATAGCTACAGCTGAATAAAATTCATTAGGATCTTCAGCCTTTAATTTTTCAAGACGCTCTCTTGCAGCAACAAGAACTTTTCTGTCTGTTTCTTTAAGCTGAAGTTCTTCCATTATAAGTCTTGCTCTTTGATAAGTATCTTTATCAACATATCCTTTTTTATAATCACTTGCAGAGTTTAATGCTCTTCTTATTATCTCTTGTCTTGATGCTTCTCTTACAACTTCATCATCAACAATTCCAAAACCTACTCTGTTTACTCCCATATCTGTTGGAGATTTATAAATAGATTCTTTTCCTGTAATTTTTTCAATTATTCTTTTTAATACAGGGAATGCTTCAATATCTCTGTTGTAGTTTACTGCTGTTTCTCCGTATGCTTCAAGATGGAAAGGATCTATCATGTTCACATCTTTTAAGTCTACAGTCGCAGCTTCATAAGCAATATTTAAAGGGTGTTTTAAAGGTACATTCCATACAGGGAAAGTTTCAAATTTTGAATATCCCGCAACTTTTCCTCTCTTGTCTTCATGGTATAATTGGCTAAGACAAGTAGCAAGTTTTCCACTTCCAGGCCCTGGAGCAGTGACAACAACGATAGGTTTTTTTGTTTCTATATATGGATTTCTTCCGTATCCTTCTTCGCTTACTATTGTTTCAACATCTGTAGGGTAACCTTTAGTAGCTCTGTGCTTGTATACTTTGATTCCTCTTCTTTCAAGTTTATTTATAAAAACAGTAGTAGCTGGCTGATCATCAAATCTTGTTATTACAACGCTGTTTACTTCAAGTTCATAACTTCTTAGATCATCAATAAGTCTGAATACATCCATGTCATAAGTTATACCAAAATCTCCTCTGATTTTGTTTCTTTCAATGTCTCCTGCATAAACACAGATAACAACTTCTACATTTTCTTTTAATTTTTGAAGAAGTTTAATTTTCGCATTTTCATCAAAACCAGGCAATACTCTTTTTGCATGAAGGTCATATAATAATTTTCCTCCAAATTCAAGGTAAAGTTTATCAAAGTTATTTACTCTTTCCAGAATATATTTTGATTGTTCTTCAAGATATTTGCTGTGGTCAAATCCTATCTTCATCATCTCTTCTCCTTATATTAAAAACTGCGGTCAACATAAAAATTAATCCATTACATCTGAATATTCTATCACATATAATATATTTTTCCTAGAAATTTATATTTTTTTCCATATACATATTTTTTTATCCCATTTTTAAATTCATTGTCAAAAATAAAGCAGATTAATCTATACTTGACCTGAAAATAAAAAAGAATTAAAATACCTTATAAAAATCTTTAGAAAAATATGGAGGGCAGATTTTATGACAGAATATGAATACAACTATCCTTTATACAGACCACCTTCTGAAGCCTATAGCCTTATAATCCAAGCCACTCTTGGCTGCTCTCAAAATAAGTGCACTTTCTGCAGTATGTATAAAGGTAAAAAGTTTACAATAAAACCTCTTGAACAAATAAAAGAAGAAATTGATTTTTTCAGAAAACATATAAGAAAAGTTCAAAGAATCTTCATTGCTGACGGAGATGCCCTTATAATTCCTATGAAAATATTAAAAGAAATCTTCCTTTATATTAATGAAAGATTTCCTGAAGCTGAAAGAATTTCAATATATGGCTCTCCAAAATCTATTCTTCTTAAAAGCGATGAAGAATTAAAAGAACTTCATAATTTAGGACTTAAATTAGTTTATCTTGGAGTGGAAAGTGGAAGTGATAAAGTGCTTTCATATGTAAAAAAGGGAGCTGACAGAAGAGAGATTATTGAAGCTGGAAAGAAGATTAAAAAGGCTGGAATATCTTTATCTGTTACTGCTATTGCCGGACTTGGCGGGAAGGAAAATTCTAATGAACATGCCCTTCTTACAGCTGACTTTGTTTCACATATAAATCCTGATTATTTTGGTATTCTGAGCCTTATGATTGAAGAGGGCACAGAACTTTATAATGAATATCATCAAGGAAAATTTAAACCTCTTTCAAATGTTGAAATCTTAGAGGAAATAAAGCTTATAATAGAAAATACAAATGTCATAGAAAAATGTATTTTCAGAAGCAATCATGCTTCAAATTATGTTCCTTTAAGAGGTGTTCTTCCTGATGACAAAGAAAATATCATTGAGGCTATTAACTATGCTGTTAAAAATAACAGAATGAAAAAAGATTCACTAAGAGCTTTATAAAATTTTTTCTTTTTTCACTTGAGCCCTTTATATATTTATTTATGATTTTATTAGTATGATTATTATTAGAATGATCTTTGGTATGAAAATTTTTCATAGGGGGGCATGAAGTTTTTTCATCGTCACCTTGAAAATTTTTCATGGGGTAAAAATTATAAACCCTTAATTATCTTAACTTCTTTCAGAAAAGATATAATACTGTTTATTTTAACAGAACATATACCTTCACAGAAAAAACATGGTACTTTTCCATTTTCAATTCCGTTTAAAATAATATCAACATCAATATTTAAAAAATCAGCTAAAATACATGGTTCTGAAAGAGGGCCAAGAGTTTTTAAAATTTTAGAGATATATCTGTATTCAAATATATCCTTCGTATGTTTGGGAATGAGTGATGAGGGATCTTTTAAGTATAATGAGCACCTGTTAAAATAATTATCAATATCTTTTTCAAGCTGCTCAGCAGATTTTCCACTTTTATAAAAGCTTTTGTAGTTTGTCTGCTTAATATAATTTAGTTTTTCAAGATAACCTTTGCCATCTAGTTTTAAGAGTTCGCAGTCGTCTTCTTCAATTTCTTCTTCGTCATTCTTTGGCTGTTTTTTTGGATTTTTCATATTTTGTATCTCCTTATCAAAAAAAATTAAGAAAGAGAAATTTCTCTCGTAAGAAGCATATGCGAATGAATTATATAAAATAATTTTTTAAAAGTCAAAGGAAAAAAGTTTTAAAAGTCAACCAAAAGTGAAAAAAAGCAGCTAAAATGCCAGTTAATTTTAAAAAAATATTCTTGTAAATAACGAAAAAATTGTTAAAAGCAAAGATATGTAAAATGAGCAAAAAAAGTGCATAAAATTTTAAAAAATTTTTAAAAAAACTTTTTTAAGAAAAGAGTATTGACAATTAAAAATATCAGGACTATACTTAAGAAAAGGTATGGGGATAAGTGTATAATAAATTTTAACTATTTAAACAGCTTAAAAAAGATAAAATAAGCTGTTTTTTTTATTACTTTTTTTTAATTATTAATAAAATATTATCACGAATTATGTGATTTTTCCTCGTTTAATAAATTAAAAGTAATTATACAGAGTTTAGAGGAGGAAAACTTTGTATTTACTTAATATTATTTTTTAAAAATGGTATTTATTTTACAGGAGGAAATTTAATATGGGAAAAAGTTATATTGAGAGTTCGCTTAAAAGATTTCTTAAAAGAAAAGTAAAAATTACATTAGGGTTAGTAGTTACTTTTATGATTACAGGGGCAGTTGCTTTTGCTGAAGAAACAGCAGAAAAACCTGTAGAAGAGATGAATAATTTTGAAAAAGCTGAACATTATTTACAATTGCTTGGAAAAAGCAAAATAAAACAAGGAGAATATAAAGACAATACAGGAAAATATACAGTAACAGTTACTGAAAATGGAAATATTTCTTTTAAAGGATTTGATATAACAGGAGACGGAAAAGAAGACACTATACCTGAAATTGAAAATAAAATGATTTCAAAAGTTACAAAAGAGCTTTTAGAAAATGGAGCTTTATCAGGAGAATTAGTTGTTACAGATAAATCATCTAAAACTAATACAAAAATATTAACAGGTAAAAATGGACAAAGTTCATCAGGAGTAAAAGGAACTTTTATTAATGAAGGGATTATCATAACAGATAATTTTGGGCAATATTATTGGGGAGGTAAATTATATAATTATGGAATTATCATTTCTGGTGCTCATGGAGATAATGGTGCCCAAAAAATTTCATCAGAAAAAAATAATCTTATAGAAAATACAGGAATAATAATAGCTACAAATAAAAATGGAATAGCTCAATATATTAACGCTGGAGCAAAAGAAAGTAATATTTATAATTATGGCTATATTCAAAGTAAAGGTTCTGGTCAAGTATTAGCAAATGGGGATAAAAATACAGCATTTAACTATGGAATAATTAATTCTACAAATGGAAATGCCCAAGAAATAAATTTTGAAAGAGGAGAAGTTACAAACTCTGAAATAATAAACTATGGACTTATTGAAGCAAATAAATTTGCTCAGTCAGTTACAGGAGCAACAAATACTGCATATAACTATGGAATTATAAAAGGGGAAAATAGTTCCTTAATAGAAGTTAAAGAGGGAGCAAAAGCATATAATGAAGGAATTATCTTTAATACAAATGGAACAGGAATTTTCTCAAATGATGTAAATAATAAAGCAAATGTTATAAATAATGGTATGCTTGTTATTAATGGAGACTCTAACACAGACAACTTTACTAATAATGGAGTAGTTTTAAATAGTTCTTTTGATGTTATTGATAAACAAGGAATAAATAAAGATGTTATTGAATTTGCAGATGGACAAACAATAACAAACAGCACAGTAGAAAATACAGCAACAGGAAAAAAAAGTGGATATATTAAAAATGGAAGTGTTACAATAGCAGAAAGTTTAGAAAATAAAAATCTAAATGCTGTTATTACAAAAGATAGTGGATTTACAAAAGATAAAGCTGTATTTACTTACGAAAATAAAGATAATCAAGATTTTTCTCTTATTAATACAACTGTTACAGGATATTTCCAAAGTGCAGGAACTCTTTTAGATGTTAAAGCAGGAGAAATATTTACAATAGCAGGAGACACTAAAATAACAGCTATAAAAGATAGTGGGCTTACAGGAAAAGATGTAACAGCTGTAAAACTTTCAAATGGAGCTATTTTAAATACAGTAGGAAAAGCTGAGATTATTGGAAAAATTGAGGGAGCTGAAGCAGGAATAGGAATGACTGCAAGTAATGGTGGAAAAAATGACAGTGGAGACAGAATCACTAAAACAGAAGATAATAGAGATGTTAAAACTATTATAATTTCCAATGCAAATCAAAATCTTATTGATAATAAAATAATTGCCAAAGAAGACAACTATACAGATGTTAAATTTACAAATACAAATGCTGATGATTTTATAATTAATTTTGGAATGACAGCTGAAAATGAAATAAATAAAATAGTTCTTGGAGAAAATGTTACTATTAAAAATGGTATTGATGGCTCAAAAACAACAGAAAAAAATGATTTACAGCTTGAAATATCAAATATCAGCAACATAGGTGGAGATATAAAACTTGGTGCTTCTGATGACAGTATTATAATAAATAAATATGAAAAATATGATAAAGTCATTGATATGGGAGAAGGAACAGATAGTTTCACTGTAAATGGATTTGCTCAAAGTACAACAAAAGCAGATGAAGATAAAGAACTTGGAACATTTAATTACAAGCTTATTGGAACTGAAAAACTTACTCTTAAAGGAAATGGAGTAAATGGAAACGGTTGGTATATAGGAGAAAATGCATCTCTTTCTGATGTGGATAGTGATGCTCAACTTTCAATAGAAAATACAAGACTTTATGTTGAATTAAACAATGATTTTGGAAAAGGAAATATTACAACTTCTCTTGATAAACTTGCAGGAGAAAATGGAGCTAATAAATTAACTATTTCTACTTCAAAAGATGATAAAACAGGAAAAGATACAGGACTTGTTAAATTTATTGTAGGAGATAAATTTAATGTTTCTCAAAAACAATTTAATGTTGCAGAAAATTATAGTTTTAAAGATGATGCTAATATTACAGCAGCTGTAATATTTAAAGGAACTGGAGAAAATGGAGCAGTTGAAGAAAAAGATGGTAAAGTAACTCTTACTGTAAAAGATGTAAGTGATTACAATGGAAAACTTGACAGGTATAATGCTCTTTATGATGCAATGCTTGCTGGATTATCAGGAAATGAAGAGTTAAAAAATGCAGTAAACTATTCTGATGAAAAAACTTTTGTAGGAATGATTGAAAAAACAAATAATACTGCTGAAGCATTCTATACAACAGGTTATGCTGTAACAAAAGATGTAACTGATACTTATATGTCTGTTGTTGATGATT